>CADBNS010000180.1 GCA_902796065.1 Ruminococcus flavefaciens | reverse complement strand
CAGCATTGGAGGTCTATCAATGGTTGAAAATAATAAAGTGTGCGGCATTCTGAAAATAGTTTTCGGTGCTGTGATGATAGCGACTGCCCTCATCGGATACATTCCCCTCGGACCCGTGTACTGGGTGGAAATGACAATGATCTCTAACCTGCTGGGTGGTGGACTGCTCCTGATAGACGGTATCCTGAATTTGCAGGACAAAAGCATACCTGCTTTCCTTACGCTTACGGTCTGTTCAGGTCTGACGATGGTGTTACTGTTCTGCCTTATCACTCTTGCAACTCCGAATCCATTCAACTTTGGCGGTATTTTCTTCTTCCTCCATGTTATCAATCCGATCCTTATGCTGATAAGCTACGTCTTCCTGTGTAAGGAAAGAGCAGAAAGAACTTTCCCATATATCCTGACTGCTGCTATTTTTACGGCGTTATATGGTGTGTTTGACTTCATTGTCGGACATATCCGCGGATTCTTCGTGTACGGTTTCTTTATGCCGGATGATCTCTCATTAGCTGCTGCGGCGATCGTTGAGGCTGTCGTGATAATAATTATGATTCTGATAGGTCTGGTGCTGTTCAAGCTGAACAGGAAGGCACACAAGAATTATCAGTAATAAAAGCGAAAAGTATATGTTTTTCAGCTTCCGGTTCTTGGTCGGGAGCTTTTATTATTAATCTGCTTTTTTTATGTCTGTCATCTCTATATTATTAATAGTATAAAAAATTGCGGAAAACCATTGCACAACATGAAAAAACGTGATATAATAAATATGTATAATGTCACGTGGAATATTTTTTGACCTGAACGGATCTAATACAGAGAAAGGAACTGATTATATGATTATTCTTGATGATATGCGTGTAGAAATGGTGGGCTGCCGTAAAGAAATGAAGGAGCTTGCCGATGTACTTGATATAGATGACGCAAAAAAGCAGATCGAGGAACTCAACGCTGAAACTGCTAAGGACGGCTTCTGGGACGACCTCGAAAACTCTCAGAAGGTGCTCCAGAAAACTAAGTCTCTGGAAAGAAAGATAGAAAGATACAATAAGCTCAATGACAGCCTTGAGGACCTTATCACACTCATCGAACTCTCCATCGAGGAGGAGGACGACAGCTCTGTTGAGGAGATAAAGGCTGAGGCTGAGGCTTTCAAGTCCAAGCTGGAGGAGGAGAAGCTCTCCACTCTCCTGACCGGTGAGTACGATAACTCCAATGCTATCCTTACTTTCCATGCCGGTGCCGGCGGTACTGAGGCTCAGGACTGGGCTGAGATGCTCTACCGTATGTACAACCGCTGGGCTGAGCGCCATGAGTATAAGGTAACTCTCCTTGATTACCTCGACGGCGATGATGCCGGTATGAAGTCCGCTTCTATATTAATAGAGGGCGATAACGCTTACGGATTCATGAAGTCTGAGTCCGGTGTACACCGCCTCGTAAGAATCTCTCCATTCGATGCTTCCGGCAGACGCCATACTTCTTTCGCTGCTCTGGAAGTTATGCCTGAGATCGATGACTCAATTGAGGTTGAGATCCGCGATGAGGATATTGAAATGGAAGTTTACCGTTCAAGCGGTGCCGGCGGTCAGAAGGTAAACAAGACCAGCTCGGCTGTTCGACTGATCCATAAGCCGACAGGTATCGTTGTTTCCTGTCAGACCCAGCGAAGCCAGTACCAGAATAAGGACTACGCTATGAAAATGCTGAGATCAAAGCTCATTGAGATCAAGGAGCGCGAGCACCTTGAAAAGATCTCCGACATCAAGGGCGTTCAGAACCAGATCGCATGGGGCTCACAGATACGCTCCTACGTGTTCATGCCATATACCCTCGCTAAGGACCACAGAACCGGTTTTGAAAACGGTAACATTCAGGCTGTTATGGACGGTGATATTGACGGCTTCATCAATGCTTACCTCAAGTCACTTTCACATGGTACGCTGGAGAAATAATTAATTTAAATCAATTATTCGTCACAATGCACAACCCCGAAAAAACCGTATACACCGCGGTTATCGGATACTCACTATATAATTTAATTAAAAATCGAAGCCGCTGATTTAGTGTCAGCGGCTAATTTTGTAGTAATTTAAGAATAATTATTACACATGGTTGAAATTTTGTCAGATTTGTGTTATAATATGTCCGGAAGGGAGGAACGCAATGAAAGCAGCAATATGCGATGATGAAAAAATCTTCCGTGACGATCTGATAAAACACCTCCAGAAAATGGATCCGGATCTCGAATTCCATGAGTTCACCAACGGCAAGGAGCTTATCAGATCAAAGATGCAGTTCGATATCATTTTCCTCGATATTGAAATGCCAGAGCTCGATGGCATGGAAACCGCAGCTAAACTCAGAAAACTTTCAGTGGGATCACTGATAATATTCCTTACAAGCCACATAGAACGCGTTCAGGATGCCTTTAAGGTTAAGGCGTTCAGATTCCTGACAAAACCCGTGGAGGCCGAACCTCTGCTGGAAGCACTCAAGTCCGCAAAGGCTGAGATCGAACAGCAGGAAAAGGTGGTCATTAACCAGAAGGGCAGGATATATGAACTTAAACTTACAGATATAGTCTACATCGAAGCCTACGGCGACGGTACTTATATCTACGATAACCGCGATAATGTGTATGAGTGCTCAGTACAGCTGAAGGAGTGGAATAACCGCCTCGAAGGAAGCGGATTCTATAAGATACATAAGTCATATATCATCTCTATGAGGTATGTTAACAGAATAGTTGAAAATCAGCTTACCCTTGAGGGCGTTCCGGCTGAGTTCACTATCAGCCGCCGAAATGCTTCGGCTTTCAAGGAAGCCTATCTGGAATTCGTAAAAACTAATTCCAGACTTCTTTAGGAGGTATAAACTATGATCCTCAGCGCAGTAATCTATATTCAGGATTACATCAAGCTTATCCTTCTTGTTACTTCTATTCTGAACTATAAGTATGTGAAGTCATGGAAACCTCTTGCGGCAGGTATACTGTTTACCGTAATGTATAACATTGCCGATCATCTTGCCATAAACAGCGGCGGTTACATTGATATGATCCAGTCATGGCTGTATACGTTGTACCACGTTACGCTGATAGTTCTTTGTTCATTGTCTGTTGAAGGAAAAAGAAAAGCATTCTTTTCAAGTGCAGCTTATATTGTAGTTTGTCTCCTTGATGATTCAATGGGTATGGCTGCATCAAAGCTGACGAAAATACCTAAAACAGAGCTGGAAACTGATCTTATCAAGCATACCATTATGATGACGATAACCTTGCTGATCTATTTTATAGTCGCAAGATTATTCCATGAGATCAATAAAAAAAGTAAACGTACAGTTTATCTGAAAAATAATGAAAACCTGTATGCTATACTTTTACTTTGCGGTTTTGTATCGCTTGGTGTAGCTACATATACCAATGCGAAGATAATTGCTATAAGCGTTATACCAATATTCCTTCTTGGTCTTTCTGTTTATAACAGTCTCTCAAAAAAATATATTGAAGATACCAATCATATGAATGAGAAGATAATGACATCACAGAAGGAATACTATGAGCATCTGCTCAACCTTGAAAGTGAGACCCGCAGATTCAGGCATGATATAAACAATCATATGCTTTGTGTCAATGCTCTGCTTTCAAACAATGAATACGATGCCGCAAAGGAGTATGTTCAGGATATATGCAACAAGATAGGCGAAATGCGTAAAAAGATCTCCACCGGCAATAACCTTGTCAATGCAATAGTCAATGATATTACAGTGAAATACAACAAGGTCGAGCTGGATTGGAAGGGACTCGTTCCGGAAGAGCTTACTATATCCAATATGGATGTTTGTACGATTTTTTCAAACCTTCTTGATAACGCATTCTGTGCAGCTTCAAAATGTGATCCGGGCAAAGTTGATGTTACAGTCAAGAACGTCGCTAACAGCCTGATGATAACAATAAAGAACAATATTTCTGAACCTGTAAGAATGGATAAGAGAGGGTTTATTACTTCAAAGCTCGATAAAAAGAATCATGGCATCGGAACAATGAATGTCAATGATTGTGTGAAGCTGCATGAAGGAAAAGTGGACTATGATTACACGGACAGCTATTTTTCAGTTGATGTGGTCCTTCCGAATGTCATTGCTTCATAAGGCTGCACCGCATAAAGTACACCTTGCGGTGCTGCCATAAATCATACAGTTAGTTATAATTTTGCAAATTACGACTGACCGTTTAATCGGTTTAAACTACCGGAAACCGGAAAACTGTTGAATATCGGCGAGACCTGTGGTATATATATAGTCATGAGGTCAAGCCGATTGATTTTTCAGAGAGAAAGGCGGTGAGCACTACAATGGAGATAGGTTATGCTTCAAGCATGGGTAATTTCAACTTTATCCGCTACACTTGGCAGTACTTATTCGGTTAATCTCTGGTCGGTTTAGATCATAGCAGGGGGCGTGGGCATGAATAAAGAAATAAATGCACTAAACGTCAATGAGATCGTCAGCTTTAATGAAGGGGCGGCGGTATCAGAGACAGACACACCAATAAAAACATCACGAATGTTCATTAGGGAAAAAGGTATAGATAGAGAAATAAACGCAGCTGATATATGTGATAAGATAATAACTGATGACCTGCCATGCGAGAGGGTTATGGCGGAGGCATCAGATACAATAAAACCTTTGTTTCGCCTGTATGATGCATCAAAGCTGATTATTAGAGAGATCGTTGAGGGGTTCGGGCGGTGCGTTGACCGCATCGCAGACTGCTTCGGAAGTAATATCATAGCTGTCGCCGAAGTAAAAGAACCTGCAGCTGAAGCTCCGGAAAAAATAAAAGGAGCAGAAAATAATCAAAGAGAACAGGAAGATCTGATGATCAAAGAAGCAGAGAAGAAAAATACAAATGGATCGCTTCTATTGTTAACGGCGATCGGTGCGGCAGCAGCCTGGTCATTCCCGTGTATAGCCTATTTATGTGCGGGTATCAGTCTGTATGCTGATCTGAAAATAGCAGAAGGCCGCAGTAAGGTCCTTCTGGCAGTTCTGAATGTAATAGTGTTGGCAGGCACTATTGTCTGCCACGCTGTTCAGGCAATTATGATTAACCAATAATTCACGGTATCTGAGTCAGCTGACCGCAGCTCGCTTTACGGCAGCAGGCTTTGATATAAATTAGCAGCACTTGCATTGATCATTTCCCGGAAGTTCCAGTCAGTCCACCAAATCCAGCTCGGAACAACTGTGAATGATCGGTTATAGTACTGTATGATCATGTCAGTTATAGATCCGGACTGCTTAACGGCAGTTGCCTTCCGGGTCTGTGACAGTCGGGGCTATTGATGTTCTAATAAAATTCCAACCAACATCCTCAGTACAGACCCAGCACACTCTGTACTAATCCAATTCATTAAACAATGTCCTTTTATCAACCAAAAAGATCTGATATATGTCAACAAATAGTCAATAGCCTTTCGACTATAAATTCCACACAGCAATGTGAGAAAATGATCAGAAAAAATTACAAAAAAAGCACTCAGTAAGAGTGCTTTTTTTGTTGTGACGGCATTTTGTCCACCGATTCTTCACATTTTAGGTTTACAATTAGATATATTACTGGTATAATTGGCTTATAATGGCGTAGAGCCGCTTGTCTGCGCCATGATTATGTGAGGAGGGATAACACAATGATAAACTACAGAAAGCTGAGAGCTTCCGCAGCTGCATTCGCAGCGTGTACCATTCTTGGTCAGGCTGCTTCTGCATTGCCTTTGCCCGGAATCAAGGCATATGCTGCTGATGAAGGCTATCTGATCCACGACACCTTCGAGGACGGCGACAGAGACTGGTCCGGCAGAGGTCAGGCTTCCGCTTCCGTCAGCACTAAGTCAGCGTATAAGGGAAGCAGCGCCCTTATGGTAACTGACAGGTCAAGCGCGTGGAACGGTGCACAGAAAAATCTCGGTACGGTCCTTCAGGCTGGCAAGGAGTACAGCTTCAGTGCCTGCGTTCAGTCTGTAAGATCCGGTGCTGACCTCATGCTGTCTCTTCAGTACAAAGATGCCGGCGGTACTACTAAGTACGGCCATATAGCTCAGGCAAAGGCAGATGCCGACAGCTATATGCAGCTGGCTAATACCAGCTTCCTCATTCCGGAGGGTGCGGAGGATATGGTACTGTACATTGAGACCGAAAGCGGTACTTCTGACCTGCTTATCGATGAGGTCATTATCGCTGAGGCTGGTACAGCTATTGCGGAAAAAGCTCCCGGAAAGGCTATAGTCGGGGATATTACCGGCGACGGCGTTATCAACAGCTTCGATGTTCTCATGTCAAGACGAGGCATCGTGGAAGGCTTCGAGGATAAGAATGCTGAGAAAGCAGCAGATGTTGACCGCAATAAGGAGTTCAATATCTCCGATGTTGTGCTGCTGCATGAGTTCGTAATGGGTAAGATAACCGAATTCCCGTATGTTGAGCCGGAGGTTCCGCCGGAGTCTCAGGGCAGCAGCTACTCAATGGAGGAATTCACAGATATGATCGCTAAAAAGGTCGTCAACTCCGAGCCTTACGACTCACACAAGGAGAAGTCCGGAGTCAAGTACGGCACTATCAAAAAGGATAAGTATTACTCAACTACCTGCAAGCGCGATAAGCCTTACGTTATACTCCTGCCTGCGGATTACTCCGAGGATAAGAAGTATCCCGTGCTCTATGTTATGCACGGATACTATGAGAACGAGAACCGCATGATAACCGATAACGGTCAGATGGCTACCCGCCAGATAATCGGCAACGCTATCGCTGAGGGTGAGGCTAAGGATATGATAGTCGTATTCCCGTATATCTACTCCAGCGCTACTCAGGCTACTGTTTCCGGTATGGACGAGGCGAATAATCAGGCTTACGATAACTTCATCAATGACCTCACCAAAGACCTCATGCCATATATCGAGGAACATTACAGCATCAAGACAGGCAGAGAGAATACCGCTCTGACCGGATTCTCAATGGGCGGCAGAGAGTCGCTCCTCATCGGCATGAAGCGTCCGGATCTGTTCGGATATATCGGCGCTATCTGCCCTGCACCAGGCGTTACAGGCTCGTTCAAGTGGGACGGCGATGACTGTCCGTACCTTGTATTCCTGACCGCCGGAAGCAATGACAACGTTGTTTACTCAACTCCCAACAGCTATCATGAGAACTTCACCAAAAACGGCGTACCTCATGTATGGCATTACGTTGAGGGCGGTGCTCACGGAGATAATTCTATCCAGCCGCATCTGTATAATTTTGTAAGAGCCGTGTTCCAGGCTACTAATTAAGAACCTGTCCACATAGTATAAGCCGCAGTATCATGTATACTGCGGCTTTTTCACGATTGTGCATTATCGCTTATTCATTGTACATTGTCCGGAGTTCCTTGTTCATTGTTCTTGTTTTTTCCCATTTCGCCGTTATCGGTTGACTTTAACTCCGATTTGCAATATAATATTATTGAACGGGAGCTGTCACGCTCCCTTTATTTACGATATGAAAGGATCTGAAACAATGGAAACGTATGAGATACTCAGAGACCTTGCCATTATCGTCATCAGTGCCAAGGCTGTGGGTCTTCTTGCAAGAAAGCTGAAAGCGCCCATGGTCGTGGGTGAGATAATAGCGGGACTTATCATAGGTCCGTGCCTGCTGAATATTGTCCAGCCTACGGACTTCATCAGCAAAATGGCTGAGATCGGCGTAATTCTCATTATGTTCTCTGCCGGACTGGAAACTAATCTCCAGGAACTGAAAAAATCCGGATTTGCCGCCTTCATGATCGCCTGCATCGGCGTATTGGTGCCGCTTGTGGGCGGAAGTCTGCTGTATATGGGCATATACGGCTTCGCGTCCTTCGGTACGGACGAGTTCTTCAAGGGCGTGTTCATCGGCAGCATCATGACAGCTACTTCCGTGGGTATCACCGTGGAGGTGCTCAAGGAAATGGGATACCTCAAAAGCAGGGTGGGTCAGACGATACTCAGTGCCGCTATCATCGATGATATTATCGGCATCATCGTCCTCACATTCGTGCTGGGATTCAAGGATCCCAACAGCAATACCCTCCTTGTTACGGGTAAGGTAGTGCTGTTCCTTCTGCTGTCGGTAATCGTGGGATATATCCTCTACAGAGTGTTCAAGTTCTACGACGAGCGCCACTCCCATACGCGCCGTATACCTATCATTGCCGTGGGACTCTGCTTCGCTATGGCGTATATCGCAGAGAAATACTTCGGCATCGCTGACATCACCGGTGCTTATATCGCCGGAATAATCCTCTGCAATACCCGTGATGCGGAGTACATAGACCGCCGCGTAAGTATCAACGGATATATGTTCTTTGCTCCGATGTTCTTTGTGGGTATCGGACTGAAAACTGATTTTAGCGGTATCGATTCAAGTATGATAGTGTTCTCTATCGGCTTCGTGATCGTGGCTATGATCAGCAAGGTCATCGGCTGCGGACTTATTTCACGCTGCTTCCACTATGACTGGCTGGACAGCCTGAAAATCGGCGTGGGTATGATGACCCGCGGCGAGGTCGCACTCATCATCACCAACAAGGGACTGGGTCTGGGTATCATCGACCCTTCCTACTTCACCGCGGTTATCCTGCTGATAATCGTATCAAGCATCGTAACTCCGCTGCTGCTGAAGATGCTGTTCAGCCGGTCGGGGGATAAGGAAAAAACATAAAAAAACATGGTGCAGCCTTGATGACTGCACCATGTTTTTTTGGGAATCGAAGTCTAATAGAATGAAAAAAGCTAAATAATAAAAAGGAAAGAGTAAGGGTCAAAAAACAATAATGTGGAAAAATTATAGAAATCTATGTTAACTATGTTGTTGACATATTGAAGAAAAAGTGTTAATATAGTATATGGTTTTTTGATGTTGTTTTAGAATTTTATTAACCAAATATCCATTCCCAGATCATTTTCAACACTCCTTTCGTTTTTGTTTGTGTTCTTTACTGTGATTATATTATAGCATCAATGATCCGGTATGTCATGCGAATTGGAGTGAGTGGTATTTATTTTGGAGTGAATGAAATGGGGAGACATGAAAGGACAGGCTTTATGCCAGGTGAGAAATGAGAATTGCAATTTGTGATGACGAAAAAGTAATGCATAAGGAACTCAAGGCGTGTCTTGAAAAATACGCAGAGGAAAGAAAACAGATCTTCCTGTACGACGATTTCTACAGCGGCTCTGAGCTGCTCGCCAGTGACCATGACTTCGATATAGTTTTCATGGACTACCAGATGGACGGTATCGACGGACTTGAAACCGCTCACAGACTAAGAAAACGCAACAACGATGTTGCTCTGATCTTCCTTACAAGCTATGAGCACGTTGTTTTCGATTCCTTTGCCGTGAATACATTCTGGTTCCTGGTAAAACCCATCGAGATGCCAAAGCTCACTAAGGCTCTTGACGCTTACCTCGCTACTCTAAAGGACGATAACTATATCATTCTGAAAATCGATGACGATAACAAACGTATCAAGCTCGACGATATAGTTTATGCGGAGGCTAACGATAAGTATTGCCGTATCCGTACAGTCAATGAGGAGATCGATTACAGAAAGACCCTTTCTGACTTTGAAAAGCTGCTTCCGGCAGATAAGTTCTTCCGTACACACCGCTCGTTTATTGTGGGATTCAAGCATATCATTTCCCATACCTCTACGGGTATCGTCTTTGAAAATAACGAGAAAGCTATGATAAGCAAGCTGAAGTATTCAAACTTCAAGCAGGCTTTTATGGACTACATAAAGCGGAATAACTTCGGGGAGTTGTGAGTAATGATCCTGAATATCAGTTTATTAGTAAGTTCTTTCGCATTCAGCTTTGCGGTGCTGTGGGCTACAGGCATCGTTCTTGACTATGAATTCATAAAAAGTAAGCTGATAACAGCTCTGGGTCTTCTGGCGTGTACTGCTATAGGTATGTTCATGGCTTATACCAATAACAACTATTCACATATGGTCAAGCTGTTGATAGCTATAGGTTCTATAGTGGTACCGTCTGTGATACACTGCGTTATTCTCAATCACTGGAAGCTGAATATATTATATGCGTATGCACTGGGTATCGTGCTCAGGGAAAATACTGTTTCAGTCCTGAAAATAGCTCTGGAAAATGAACAGCAGGAAGTAGAGTTCCTGTTTGCTTATGCCCTGACCGCTCTGCTGATATTCGCTCTTATCAAGCTGTTACAGTATAAAAAATGGATCACCGTGATACAGAGCAATATCAAGGTGATACCTGTCAAGCTGTATATCGTTATACTGTTTTTCCTCTACCTCATGAGCTGCTTTGAGTACATCGCAGTTTCTGAGGATAAACAGGACATAGCACGTATACTCATTCTTCCTGTGGTATTCATGAGCATTTTCATCATCGCATGGATAATGAAGATCAGCGTGTCAGAGCGCGAGCATCAGAACGTATCAAAGCTGCTGGAGATCCAGCTCGCTAACCAGCTGGAGCACTACAATAAGGTGAATGATATATACAGCGAATTCCGCGCTTTCCGACATGACCTGAATAACCACCTCATATGCCTGAGAAGCTATATCAGCGATAACTCAACTGATGAGGCTCTGGCATATATCGAGGAGATCAGCAACCGGACTCTGATAACCAAAAAGACCTATGATACCGGTAATATCATGGCTGATGCGCTGCTGAATGATAAGAACGACAAGGCTGTCGGCTGTAATACACATATCACTTTTTCCGGATTCGTCCCGACTATGGGCATTACCAGTCCGGACCTGTGTACTATTATGGCGAATGCGCTTGATAACGCTATAGAGGCGTGTGCAAAGGATAAGTCAGACGATAAGAAGGAGATCAAGGTAAGTTCTGATTTCTGTAAGGGCTACTTCTTCTTTAAAGTGACAAATCCGGTGTTCGATAAGGTCGAGATAAAGAACGGGAATCAGGTACGCACCTCAAAGAAGGACAGCTCACTTCACGGCTTCGGCGTGGCAAATATCGTCAAGACCGTCGAAAAGTACAGCGGTAAAACCGAGCTTTCAGTCAAGGACGGCGAGTTCATACTCGATATACAACTTATGCTCCAACAGAATCTGTAAAAAATGCATCACCCTCAGGGTACTGCTCTTATTGCTGCCTTACACGCGACTATTGAGGAAAATCCTTTCTTCAGAAAGGTTTCCCCCGATGGTTACATATAAAGCAGCAATAAGAGCTGTACTCTGAGGGTGTATTTTTTATGCGATCGTGCCGAGGTTGAATATAGAAAGGTATTCTTCAAAGAGATAGCCCATAGAATGATCGCTGTACCTTGCTTCGTCCGAAGCTCCGGAACCGGAATATGCTGCGACATACCAGTTGCAGGCATCGTGGTACTCCCGTGTATCTTCGGGGTGTCTTTCCCTTGTATCGGCAAGCGTTTGCTGGAATGCCGGTTTATGCTTGAGGAAGTATTCATACTGCGCTAATGTTACAACATGGGTCGGCTCGCTGCCCTCCGGTGCGCAGTTGAATCCGCAGTCAACCACGTACCACTTGCCGTCATTCCTGACGTAATTCCATGCGTGACAGTGGCAGTCGCCGCCGAACAGCACCTCCTGTTCGTCCATACCCATGAGTACGGCGCATCGGCAGAATGTACGGGCAAAACCGCCGCAGGCTATTTTCCGCAGGCTGAGAACTGTAGCTACATTGCCGTCCTCAGCGATGGTCAGTGATGGTTCAAAATACTCATTTATGCGGTCTGCAAGCTCACAGATGACCTGCATCTTCTCTTCCTCAGATGCCTCTGCGTCATAGGATATGTTCCATTGTTCCAGCAGCTTCATGCACACGGATCCTGAGTAGGAATTGATACCGGCTGCCGAAGTTCCGTTGTATCCGTTACCTGTCATTACCACATTGGGATTGATGGTGAAGCTGCGGTCCTTGCTGGTGAAAACATCTGTATCAGCATCGAAATTAGCGCGGTCAAAGACAACGGCAGAAAGTGCGGGACAGTCTGCGAATGCCTCACTCCGCAGCGTGAGAGCATAGTGGTCTGCTGAGCTGCCTTCAAACTCCAGTCGGGTCAGCTTCTTGCAGCCGAAAAATGCGCGGTACTGTATATCCGCTGCGGACTGCGGTATCCGTATGCTTTCTATGCCTGTGCCGGAAAATGCGTAAGGGTCGATGCTGCGGATATTGCATGGCAGCATCAGCGATTCCAGACTGGTGCAGCCTTCAAATGTGCCTGTGTGGATCCATGTTATATTTGCGCGGCTGAGGTCAGCGCTTTGCAGTTCGCGGCAGTTCCTGAATGCATAGCTGCAAACAGTCGTCTGTGAATTGCCGAAAACTATCTCTCTGACGGTAGAGCCTTCAAATGCGCTTTCGCCGATATATTTCAGCGAACCGGAAGCAGAGAGGTCTATGGCTTCCAGTTCGGCATCTTTGAAAGCTCCTGCGCATATCCGTGTGATCTTGTAGTCCTCACCTTCATAGGTGACCTGATCCGGAACAGACAGCGTACTTCCTGAGAGGTCGCCGCCTGTGACCTCAGCGAAGCCGTCATTGGTAAGTGATACGAGGATCTCATTGTTATTCCGGTCCATTATCCGGATAGCTGCTGAATCTGATGCTGCGTATGCTGATAGGATTGTATTGGCAGGCTGAGTGCATATATTTGCGGCTGAGAACGGAATAACTGCAAATGAGAGCAATGCTGCAATACTTGCTGAGACTATTTTTGAATTCAATTATTTATCCTCCTTTTTTGAATATGATGAGTTAAAGCATTTCAGGGAAAGGAATCTATTGATAACATATTTAAACTTTAACTCATCGAAATATATTGTACCTTTAAGTTAACTATAAGTCAATACTAATTTAACCAATTCTACTTTTGATACTAAATCTGTCTACAAAACGTAGAAAATGAGTTAAAAATTACAATAAGTGTTTGAATCTGGTCGCACAGGCAAAAAAATCCCCGTGATATTGCAGTATCACGGGGAAAGTTGTTTTATGATGCATTATATTCAGTTCCGATATATATATCAACGATACAGTTGTTTGTATCATCGGTTTCCAGCCGGATAATGTTGTAATACGGCTGGGTAAGCATACTGTATGACTTATCTTTGATATATTCGATAAGACGATTCTCAGTTTTTTCGATATTTGAGAATAGTCCTTCATGACGTACAGAAACAGCGTTCAGCAGTTTGAATACTGGTTTGTATTCATATTCTTCACAGTTTTTTAGTTGGACATTTACTGGGATGATTAGTTCGATGTTTTTGTAGTTATCACTGTTTTCAGTGTACATTATACTGCCAGAAAGCTCTGCGCCAAGATTACAGACATTGCTGCGGACGTATTCCACCATTGATGGTAACCTATCCAGCGACAGATGGGTGTGGTAGGATATGACATTGTTGATTAACAGTGATTGGTGTTCAAGTATCTGCATTGTTTCACCGCCTTGTATGTTAGTATTGGTGACAGCATTTTCTATGCTGCAAGTAGATTATAACAGTTATATATATGTGTGTCAAATACTATGGAGTGAATGGCACTGAATCCGGAGTGAATGAAAGGGCTGCTTTTGTGCAATGTCATAAAATTACCATTCACTCCGGATTAAGTACCATTCACTCTTATTTTGTTGAATCATTTGCACTATTGGTGTATCATATATACATACCACACGGAAGCCTGCTGAACTGCAGGTCAGCAGGGTCTCAGACAGAGTATCCTAATTATTTATTAAACATCAGGAGGGTTATTATGGTTAATACCGTTGTCAAGAAAATTACTACTGCACTGGTAGGTGCAGCAATGTGCATGACGGCTTTTGTAAGTCTGTCATCAAATACAGGCATCACTGCTCACGCAGCTTCAAATGAGCAGCAGATCTACACTTTCCTTACAAGTAATATGCACCTCAATAACGCCGCTGCCTGCGGAGTACTTGCTAACATCGAAAAGGAGAGCAACTTCAATCCGACTGCTATGGAATACGGCTATACATGGAATACCGGCGCAGGCTACGGTATCTGCCAGTGGACAAACTACCCCAGAACTGCCAAGACAGGCCGCAGAACTAATCTCGTTAACTATTGCGGCAACAACGGCTATAACTACAAGACACTTACAGGTCAGCTGTATTTCCTCAAGCATGAGCTGGAGACAAGCTATAAAAGCAGCGTTCTCGCTCCGCTGAGAAATGTACCCAATACCGCTCAGGGCGCTTATCAGGCAGGCTATAAGTGGTGCTACAGCTTTGAAGTGCCTTACAACTACAAGAATGTGTCAGTTACAAGAGGAAATATCGCAAGGGACAAGTACTGGCCAAAGTACAACAAGAATAATAACAATGGCGGAAATAACGGCGGAGGTACTTCCGTTACATATTTCAAGAAGTGCGGCTCAGGCTACGTATCTATCGTTGACGCTCTGAAGTCCATCGGTGCGGATTCTTCCTTCAACTACCGCAAGAAGATAGCTGCAAAGAATAATATTTCCAACTATACCGGTAAAGCTGCACAGAATACAAAGATGCTGGATCTGCTCAAGGCAGGCAAGCTCATCAAGCCATAAGCTCATTATTTACGAAATCTATATATAAGGAGAAATTATTATGAAAAAGAATCTTACATCTATCCGCAAGGCTGCTGCTATCCTCGCTTGCACAGCTATTCTTGCCGGCGCTGCTATGCCTTCTGCAAGTGCCGCTGCAAGACCGAACATGGAAACTTCACTTAACTGGGCTGTAAGCATCGCTAACGATAACAGCCACGGCTACAGCCAGACTAACAGGCAGGGTCCGGATTACGACTGCTCATCACTGGTAATCAATGCACTGAAAAAGGGCGGATTCAACACTGGAAATGCTTCATATACCGGCAATATGATGAATGAGCTTACTGCTCACGGCTTTACATGGATACCGTGGAGCCAGATCGGCGGAGTGAACAAACTCAAGCGCGGCGATATTCTCTTCTACAGAAATGCAAGCGGCGGACATACTGAGTTCTACCTCGGCAACAGCCGGAATGTCGGTGCTCACGGTACATACGGTCACCCAGAGAGAGGCGACCAGACCGGCAAGGAGATCAGCGTAGGTGCTTACTACCGCGGTCAGTGGCAGGGCGTGTTCAGATATACAGGAGGCACTGTTAATGCATACTTCCCGGCTTGCAAGAGCAGCTATGTTTCTATAGTTGATGCACTCAACTCAGTGGGAGCTGATTCATCATTCGCTTACCGCAAGAAGATTGCTGCAAAGAATAATATTTCCAACTATACCGGTACAGCTGCACAGAATACAAAGATGCTGAATCTGCTCAAGGCAGGCAAGCTCCTCAAGCCATAAACATAATGAAATACAAATCCCGGAGACAGCCAGTGTTTCCGGGATTTTTTCAGTATTCTGTATGATTTTTTCCGTTGTTCTTTCCGGTATAAAGCAGCTGGTCAGCGGTGTTTATCACTGAATCCTTATTATCGCCGGCAGAGCCGCAGCTCACTCCGAATGTCATGGTCACGCCGAACTCTCTTTCCCCTACACTGAATACGTGGGATCTCAGCTCCTTGTGTATCTTCTCAGTGTAGGAGACACCTGCATCGGTATCCGAATCAGCTATGATGAAAAGGAACTCCTCTCCGCCCCATCGGGCAACATAGCCGTTATCGGGGATATTCCGGCTGAGAACTTCTGCGACGTATACAAGCACCGTATCGCCTGTATCGTGACCGTATGTATCGTTGACATTCTTGAAGCTGTCGATGTCACCTATACCTATGACGTATTTTTTTCCGGCGGAGCTTATCTGCTTTATCCGCTCATTCATATCCCTGCGGTTGCGCAGCTTCGTCAGCGGGTCAAGTGTGGCGAGGCAGGCGAGGTTGTACTCCAGATATTTACGGTAGAGTATATATCCGGCAGAGGAATATATCAGCGTATTTGTTCCCATTATCGCGTTGACTATGGTAATAAGTGCGATTATGCGGTGGTCGGTGAAGTTGTATTTCACCTGCGCCTGATCGGTTATGTTCAGGCGGAGTATCACGTAGGTCACTATGGAGACAAATGCGGTGATATACGGCGGATACACTTTCTTGTGGGGGATAAGGAAGGTAGCAGGTATTATCATCAGCAGGAACATACCGAAGTCAGGCTGCCATCCGATAAGGCAGGTAGCTGCCGCAGCGTGAATGATGATCTCAGCAATGGATATATATGTGAGTGTGTCCAGCTTTTTTATATGATGCGCCGCAATAAGCATGGAGAAGTACATGGTAACGCTGAATATGTTGAATACAGTCATCTCCGTAACGTGATTGACCGCGAAGGTTATCAGGTAAAATATATGTGCAGCGAGGCAGCACAGGATACCAATGGAAAAGGTAGTTCCGATGTTGTTTTTATTGAAAAGCCGCTCATACATTCCGGCATATTTCCGCTCAGACTCAAGCTCTGCCAGTATTTTCATTGAGCTTCACTCCTTATGTGTTTTATTACAACTATTTTACCATATATTTTCCTTATATGCAATATATATTTTGTGAATATCAGCCACATTATTCCGTCCGGAGATAGAACTTCGTCCCCACAGATGGTATTTATCTGTGGGGACGAAAAAGAGTGAGAAATGTTTGATATAGGAAGATGTCAAAAAATTATGAAGTCCGCATTATGCGGTGCGCGATACCGTCCGGCACATGGTCATGATCTTACCATATGCCGGAGCTTGTACCACATTGTTTTTATAATAAAGGAGAATAGGTATTACCTTAATCTGCGTTGATCGTCTGCACTGAGCATTTCAGTGCATGATATTGTAATATATTTATATTTTCCCTTAAATCTCACTTATCCGGTTTATACTTATACGAAAAGAAGGTGATGATAAGCATTGCCGGGAGTGATGCCTGAACCGTCATCGACAAGTCTGCCGTTTGAATCAACGTAGAAGTCGTGGCCGGTCACATCGTCATGGATATATGTATCAGTAGCCTTAGCGCAGTCATCGCCGAAGAAGTAGTAACCCTTGCTGAAATCTTTGGAAAGGTGGTCTGTATATATCCATCTGTTCTTTAATGAGAGACCCTCATTATCGAAGTAGTATACAGTGCCGTCATTAAGTGTGCATGATGCATCTTTCAACATAGTGGATCTGTAGAGTCCGATCTCAGAGTCCCACTCAAAGTCGTCATCAACATTGTTTTCATATTCGTCCCAGTTGAACCATTCATCATCATCATCGGTCAGCTGAACATCATTTACGATATAACCTGTGGGAATGATGCCGGAGCCATCATCAACGATATTTCCGGTTTCACCGACATAGAACCAGTGATCTGAACCTTCGTTGTATACCCATGTATTTGCAGCCATAGTTCCGTCAGAATTCAGATAGTATAAACCATCATATAAAGTGTCATAGACCCATGTATCTGTTACAGGTAAGAAATCATCACCGATGAAGTAATAATTGAGATCATCATTGATCCATGTATTCTTGACAGAGAATCCGTCAAAGTCGAATGCCATGTATGAATTTACCTCAGGTACGAACTGTATGGTATCAGTTACCATCTTACCGTCGCAGCCGTAGTAGCAGTAGAAGTTATCGTTCTGAAAGTGCTTCATGAGCTTATTTGTAACCATAGCACCGTCAGCGTCGAGGTAGTATACTCCGCCGTAATTGCTGTCATAAACAGCGTCGTTAGTTAACTTGCTGCCGTCCTCGGTATAATAATACCAGTTATCGTTTTCATATTCCCAGTCAGCGTTTGCTGTAGTTGAGGAGATCACTGATGCAGATGATGCTGTGAAAGCAAGTGATAAAATAAATGCGATAAGTTTGTTAGTCATAATTAAGATCCTTTCTGAAAAAAAGTGTATAGTTTGAATTTAGTCTGTTGCTGTGATTGATGTTGTATTGATCAGAACATTTTTAAGATCTCTATGATGTAATCGAGATCAAAATATCTTACTATGTTTTTCATATATATTTTCCTTTTCTTTCTTTATATTAAAAATAGTGTTATCGTACCGTGCAGGCGGCTCAGTTGTATTTGTATTCAAAGTCGTCAATGAGCCATCTGCCGGTATCCTGGTCTCTTACGACAGTAAAGATAACAGATGTAGCATTAGTGATCTTATCCCTGCCGTCCAGGAGTTTGGTTATTGTAAATGCTCCGTTTTTTCCGGCCTTGATAAGTGCTGGTAATGAACCGTAAGGGCCGAAACCGGGTGAAGAAATCTGCTGAGTTTTTCCATACAGCTCTCCGTTAAAGGTGATGTAGGAATGATCCACTTCAGACTGATCGAAAATGTGGTCATCAAGAGAATCAGCACAGTTGATCTCCGGACCGAACATAGTCTCAGTCCGGTTATTTCTGACCATAATGGAGTAAAAGGTGTTTTTCAGGTCGTCCATACCGGAATAGAGAGACGGGTCGATCTTGCTGAAATGTTCTTCGCCGATATAGTGAGAACCGTCGTTGTAGCTGTGTTTCAGCACAAGGTCGGAAGAAGTACCGGCTATCCTGCATCGGCTTATATCGAAGGATGTAAGATAAGCCTGAAGAAGCTCATCTGCCTCTTCTTTGGTTGGTGGTGTATTCGGATCGATCGGAGACTGGGTAGGTTCAGGATCTGCCGGAGGGGGCTGTGTCGGAGCAGGCGTCTCTGTTTCTTCGGGCGCCGTTGTCAACGTAATATTATCCTGTACTTCTGCCTCTGGCGTCTCCGTCTGTTCAGGCGTTGTTTCAGTTGTGACAGTCACAGCGGAAGTCGTTACGGATGAACTTGCAGCTGTACCTGTTGTAGTCTGAACGCTGAGGATACTTGTTTTTGCTGTAGCTGTAGTGTATGTGAATGCTATGGTGGTAGTTGATCTGGAAGTACCTGTAACAGCCTGTGTGGTTATCTCCGGTTCCGGACCGGGCGGAGCATTTTTATTGAGGTTGTGGAGAAGGTAGCTTCCTCCTCCGAGACCTGCGACAATGAGAGTGAAGGCTGCCGCAAGTCCTGCAAAACGGACTATCTGTGAGCGGTTATATTTTTCTACACCTTCAACACTGTCAGAGGTCAGGAACGTTTTTTCACTTTTTATATTTAACTTTCTTTCTATTGAAGCGAAGATACGATCCTTCTCATCTTCTGTTAAAACAGGAAATTCTTCTGAAATCATTTCTATTGTTTCTTCGTCCATATACCCATCGAAAATATCATCTTTATCCTTTTCTTCTATCACGTTATCCCTCCTCAAAGACTGACTCCGACCTCAGTAAGCATTGATCTTAATTTGCTGCGCGCACGAACGCTTCTTTTCTGTACCGCCGCCGCAGTCATAGATATAGCCTTGCCTATTTCTGATGATGATCGATTATAGTAGTACTGTAGTATGATGATGGTGGAGTCGGGCTCTCCAAGTTCGCGGACCTTTTTAAGAAGCAGCGCATTCCTTTCGGACTGCTCCGCATGATGTTCTATATTTTCATCAGAACAGATCTCAGGTGTATCTTCGTCGTCGATAGAGACTGTAGTACCGATGTTTCGTATCAGTTTCCTGTATGCATCGATAGCGCGTCGTTTGGCGACCATACCGATGAAGCTTTTCACATCTTCGCCGGTAAAGCTGAGTCTGTCGGTACTGCGGAAAAAATCGGCAAAAACATCGCTTACACATTCTTCGATGTCTTCACGGCTTCCGCAGGTTCGCAGCTTATTTATGACTATTGCATAGACGTAGTTGCAGTATTCGTCGAAAATATCGCGCCTTGTCTGTGCAGGACTGTCCTTCATACGCTTTCTGAGTTCTGTGTCAGTCATTTGCATCCCTCCTTACTTCATAAAATAGGCGATCGCTTTCATTTACACCTCTCGCATCTGAGATACTGATGCGGACATTTTTCCGTGAATTTTTTCTGCATACCCGATTTTTTATCGCAGAATACAAAAGCATTGCCTATTGTTGAAGATTTTTATTATTAAATTATTCCAGGTACCTGTTACTATAACCATTCGCATCGGAATCCGGAAGTGTAACACAAAGTGCAAAAAAAATTCAGAAGTGATAAAAGAATTGACTTTCTGCACCGGAGTGGTATAATTAGATAAGATACTATTTTATTGCTCCCCCAATTAAACTTTGCCAGAAAGGCGAAGTCAGAAAGGAAATATATCAAGGAAGGAAAACGCAGGAATGCTTT
>CADBNS010000179.1 GCA_902796065.1 Ruminococcus flavefaciens | reverse complement strand
GGGCGACAGCCCGTCGGCGGATTTTTGCCTTGTTACCGACAAAATTATGCCTGAAAATCCGTACATTCACCCTATGTGGACAGGTTCTTATATGTAACCATCGGGGGAACCCTTTTGAAAAAGGGTTCCCCTTAATAGTACACGTAAAACTCCCGTAAGGAAAAAGGCAGTATGCATAGCTTTTTTCTCGTCAGAGCCGCCACGATGCGGCTTCGCGTCTGTTTTCTACGAAAGTGCGGTAGATTCCATTCTTCTTCATAAGCTCTTCGTGTGTTCCGCTTTGAGCTATTTTTCCTTTATCTATTACGAGTATCTGATCGGCGCTGCGTACCGTTTTCAGTCTGTGTGCGATCATGATTATTGTCTTTTCCCTTGTCAGCGCGTCTATCGCTTTTATCAGCTCCGCTTCGTTTTCGGGATCGACATTTGCTGTAGCCTCGTCAAGTACGATAATGGGGGAGTCCTTCATTATCGCACGGGCTATGGAGATCCTCTGCTTCTCTCCGCCGGAAAGACTCGCTCCGCCTTCTCCGATCACTGTATCGTAACCGTCGGGAAGCTGCATTATGAAGTCGTGACAGCAGGCTTTCTTAGCTGCGTCGATGACCTTCTCCATTGGTGCATCAGGCTGTCCGAAACGGATATTATTGGCTATTGTATCTGCAAACAGGTACACACGCTGGAATACAAAGCTGTAGTTGCGCATCAGTGCGTCCATGCTGTATTCACGTACATCTCTGCCGCCAAGTGTTATTCTTCCTTCATCGGTATCCCAGAAGCGTGACAGCAATGACGTAAGAGTGGTCTTTCCGCCGCCGGAGGGTCCGACTATGGCGGTAGTCGTATGCTCAGGGATAGTCAGCGATATACCGTCGATTATACGCTTCTTGTCGTATGCAAAGCTGATATTGTCTGCCTGTATGTCACAGCGCTGGGGAGTAATGTCGGCTCCGGAAATGTCCATCTGCGGAGTGGAGAGAATGCCCTGAGCCTGTGATACGCAGGCATCTACCGTTCTGAGGAGTGCGGAGTACTTTCCGGCATTGTCCAGCTGAGCGTATATCAGATAGGAGCTGATTATCATGATAAGTGCTGTGAATAAGTCCATGCTTCCACTGATGTGGAGCAGTACAGATGCAAGTACTATGACCGTTCCTACCGCTTTCAGCCAGAAACTCTGTATCGTCATGTACGGTATCAGTTTCAGCTCCATTGCGGAGTTTGCATTCTCATTCTCGTCGATAGCCTTGTTCAGTTCACGGCTGCGCTCTCCTGTCAGGCGGAAAGCCTTGACCTCGGATATTCCCTGAACGTACTCTATGACCTTCGCTACCAGTGCGGAGTCCTTTTCTATCTTCTGCTTCGCCATGTGCGTTGAGGTCTTCATCATTCCGCTGTTGACTGCAAAGAATACTATCAGTCCGCCGCAGAGTATCAGTCCGATGCGCCAGTCAAATACCAGTATCATTACTGTTATTACTGCGGTGGTCAGCAGTCCGGAGCATACCAGCATTACAACTCTGGTCGCTACGTTTTCAAGGTTCTGCATGGTGTTGGTAGTGACGGACATTACTTGTCCGAGGCTGTTTTCATTGTAGTAGCCCATAGGGAGATGCCGCAGATGCTCTGCCAGCTTCATGCGCTTGTTGGCGCAGGTATTGTAGCCGCCCTCAGTCTGGAGCATTGTTGCCTTGCTCTTGAATATTCCTGCACCGATTATGCTTATCAGCATGATGATGAGACAGGTCAGGCAGGTCTTTCCGGTTACGCTGTGATCCAGAAGAGCCTGCATCATACACGCGATAGCCGGTATCTTCATGGCTTCAAATAACGCCTGAAACAGGCTGAGTACGATCGATGCATAAAATCTCTTTCTGTCTGCCGGATCGCAGAAGTTGAAGAAGTTTTTCAGTATCTTAAACATCTTCCTCACCGTCCTTTGCTGTGATGTGTGCGGTCCACATGGAGCTGTAAAGTCCGCCCTTTGCAAGCAGCTCGTCGTGGGTTCCGGATTCTTCTATCGAGCCGTGGTTTATTACGTATATGCAGTCAGCATTCTTTACGGTGGACAGTCTGTGGGCGATGACGATAAGTGTCTTTCCCTGCACCAGCTTTGCTACACTGCGCTGTATTATGGCTTCGTTCTCCGGATCGGTGTATGCAGTGGCTTCGTCAAGTATGATCGTATCTGCATCTTTCAGCATCGCACGGGCTATGGATATGCGCTGACGCTCTCCGCCGGAGAGGTGTCCGCCGGAACCGCCGACTATGGTATCATAGCCGTTTTCAAGTCCCATTATGAAGTCGTGGCAGCCGCATTTCTTTGCAGCTTCCTCTATCTCCGCATCTGTTGCGGACTGCCTTCCAAGACGGATATTTTCCCTGATGCTCAGGTCGAACAGGAAGTTGTCCTGTGATACGTAAGCAATGCGCTGGTTGTATTCGTCAAGGGGTATGTCCTTTATGTTAGTGCCGCCGAGAGTGATGCTTCCGTCGTTGACGTCCCACAGACTGGCAATGAGTCTTGCTATGGTGGATTTTCCGCTGCCGGACGGTCCGGTCAGTGCGATGAAGCTGCCCTCAGGTATGGTCATGGAGATACCGTGGAGCACCTCCTTGTCTGAGTAACTGAAACGTATATTGTCCAGTACGATGTCTCCGCCGTTTATCTGCGATGTCAGCTTCTCCGGACGCTTCATCTCAGGTGCATCGATGATGTTGCGTACCTCAGTGACTATCGTATTCATCTGTGCGATGTCGTCAGAATAGGCCATTACGCCGAGAAGCGGCTCGATAAGTCCCACGGTAAGGATAATGACTGTGATGAAGTCCGCAGCCGTGATAGTACCGTGTATCGCCATTATTCCTCCGATAGGCAGCACTGAAAGCATAGTCGCCGGCATGATGCACATTGCAAAGGTCATATATACGTTGCACTTGCGCATCCAGTCAACAAAGCTGGCTGCACTTTCCTTTGCTGCTGCCGCGAATTTCTCATAGCTGGACTCTGCCTTGCCGAATACCTTGATAACTTCGATACCGTTTATGTATTCCGTTGTTACTGCGTTCAGTGCCTTTGTTGCCCGGACAGTTCTGCTGTAGTTCTCCTCGTAGCCGAACATCATCAGCGCATAGCAGACGATTCCCAGCGGTATGGTGATGAGTGCTGCCAGTCCAAGCTTCCAACTGACCGCAAATGTGCAGATGAGTATGATTATAGGTGCACCGATACCGGTGGTGAATTCCGGAAGTATATGTGCAAGCGTGGTTTCTATGCTGTCGATGCGCTCAACCAGTGTGCTTTTCAGTGCGCCTGAGGGCTGGCTTATAACATCGCCCAGCGGCATCTTTGCCAGCTTGTCAAGTGCCTTTTTGCGTATTACCGCAAGTGTGTGGAATGTTGCAAGGTGTGAGTTCGCTGTGGACAGCGCATGAAACAGCGCATGAGCCAGCCACAGTACCAGTATCGCTGCACAGTAAGCTATATATGTGCCTTTCTCTGTGCTGCCGTCCAGCAGCAGACGTACTATCCTTGCTATGAAGTAGTAGGGCGCTATGCCGCACAGCATACTCAGTGCAGCAAGTATCACACTGAGCACAAATTTGCCCTTGCGTTCCTCGGACTGGCTCAGCAGCCAGCCAAAGGAATTGTTTTTATCCTTTCCCATTATATGTCCTCCTGTCCGGATCTGTAGTTCTGCGGAGTTGTTCCCATTACGTCGCGGAATGCCGCAGAGAATTTTGATGCATTGTCATAGCCGAGCCGCTGAGCTATCTGCGCGATCGTCACATCACGTTCAGCTATCAGCAGCGATGCGGCGGCTTTCATTTTGTAGCTCTTGATGTATTGATATATCGGGCTGCCGTAGACTGCCTTGAATATTTTCCGCAAAGTTGCAGGCGGTATGTCGAACCGCTCTGAAAGCTCGTCAACGGTGTATGAACGTTCCAGCTCACCGGTTATGAGGGAGTGTATCTCCTTAATGCGCTCTGTCTGCTTTGCCGGAAAATACTGCTTCTGTACAGTGTGTGCGTCCGGCTCGATGGTGCTGAGCATCAGCAGCAGCTCCGCTATTTTCAGCTTGAAATATTCATTCTTTATGCCCTTCGGTATGTGGTAGAGCTGAGAAAACAGCAGGTTCATCGGATCGTATGCCCTGAGGAAGAATTCCTTCCCGTCGGGACACAGCTTCTGTCCCAGTGATTTCAGATCCACATCAATGAACGGCAGCTCCTTTTTTATTGCGGCTTCCGCTGTATCCTGCATGAAGCTGATGGTCATGCCGTGATAATGGGACAGCGGAAGATGTACCTGTCCCTCGTGGTGGACACGCTTGTCGATGCGCAGATCTCCGGCTTCCATGTAGTAGCGTCCGCCTATGGAGTTCTCATGCTCGATGCGTCCCTCGCGGCAATGGTCGATGCACAGCACCGTTTCTGCATTCTGATACTTTGATATGCAGCTGTTCAGGTGAAAATCGTTGTACATGAGATAGACTCCGCTGAATACCTGATACATTGTCATGAATCCCTCGCCGGAATCATCGTCCAGCCTAAGTACCCGGCATTCACCCTCCGATGCCACCATGCTTACGTTGGATCCGAATCCTGCACGGTCAAGAATTTCAAAAAGATCCTGCTCCATTTTACCTCCTTATCGTTAGATGAAACTAACAAATAGTCATTATTAGAACCTGTCCAAATAGGGTGAATGTACGGATTTTCAGGCATAATTTTGTCGGTGACAAGGCAAAAATCCGCCGACGGGCTGTCGCCCTTCAAGGATTTT
>CADBNS010000178.1 GCA_902796065.1 Ruminococcus flavefaciens | reverse complement strand
CCACATAGGGATTCATGCACGTCTTTTCGTCAAATTTTGCCGGTGACTGCGTTAAAAATCCTTGAAGGGCGACAGCCATTCGGCGGATTTTTGCCTTGCCACCGACAAAATTATGCCTGAAAATCCGTACATTCACCCTCTGTGGACAGGTTCTAACCTCACAATACAAAAACACCTCCTATGGTAATCCCTTACCATAGGAGGTGTTTTCTTTTTCTTATCAGAGATAATTTACCGATCTTACACAGTTTCTTCCGCTGGACTTCGCTTCATATACTGCCCTGTCCATACGGTCAAATGCTATGCTCAGTTCATCATTGCTCCTGAGTGTTGTAGTGCCTATACTACAGGTGATGTGGCCTACCCTGAGAAAGTCCTCTTCTGCTATCCTGCCGCGTATCTTCTCTGCTATTGCCGCTACCTTAGCGGTATCTGCTCCGTAACAGACTACTACGAATTCCTCTCCGCCCCATCTGCCGATGACTGCGTTATACTTCTCCACGACCTTCGTCAGTGTCTCTGTGAAGTGTATCAGCGTGATGTCTCCCACTGAATGGCCGAATTCATCGTTGACACACTTGAAAAAGTCAATATCCAGTATCATCATGGATATGTCTATTTCATCCATCTTTTTCTTCTTGATCGCATTGATGACCTCATTCTCTATCCTTCCACGGTTGAATACCGACGTGAGCGGATCCCTCAGTGCCATCTCTTCGTATTTCTTGATGGTGCTCTTCAGCTCCATTGTGGATTCATGTATGTTCTGCACCATGAATACAAAATGGTAGTCATCGTCATTATCGGTCTCTGCACGGCTGAATATCAGCTTTACCCATATGTATTTGCCTTCAAGATTCATCATCAGACAGTCAAATGATGAGGTAGAACCCGGCGCAAGATTTTTTTTCAGATACTCCGGCGCTGTTCTCTTCCTGAACAGCTTCTGATACTCCGGCGAGATCATCTCGACTATCTGCTCACGCCATTCTGAATACTTTATCTGCGTGTTCATTGTCTCATCATCTATCTCTGTGATGCTTACGCTGTTGGTCGTATCGTTCACGAGATCTACATACATCGAGAAAAGATATGTATTCTGTATGGATTTAACCTTGTCAGTCGTCATGTCCTCCTCTATATATTCCTTATCATCTATCTCGTCAAGGTAGAACATATACTGATTCTCTCCCTCTATGGGATATATCGTCATCTGGATAATATGCGTTATATTCTCGAATACTACCTTTATCCTCTTACTGTATTTGCTTACAAATTCTCCAACTTTCGGCAGAAAAACATGATACTTATCTATGATCTTTTCATCGGAATTGTTGAAGTGAAACCACAGTTTTTCCATAAAGTCATGGTAAGAACCGGTTTCTTTTATAAAATCATTGAAAAAACCTTTTCTGACAAGAGCACGGTATGTATCCTTATCTCCGTCAGCAACAACAATTGAATCCACATTCTTCTCAATGTATTCGATCGCATCAGCACGTGTGTAGTCATTGATGCTCCTTGTTCCCATATCTTACCCTCCATCGCTGTCTTTATGAGCCGTATTTACGACTTTGCTATATAAGACACTTGTTGCATCATAATTACTTCTCCGGCACACGGACACACCTTGTTCATTATGATACTAATAACATTATAATACCATAATAATTTCCGGAATTTGAGAATAATTTATGAACGATACGGGAATTGTGATTATTTTGTGAATTCACACAAAATCAGCTGCTCTGTATTGTCTGAAATAACAAATCCGTTGTATTATCCATAAAAACACAGACTTCAAATACGGCGGCGTGGTCAAAATTATACATATATGTATAATACATACCTATATTTACTATTCGTATACCTCTCTTGACTTTTCCTCAGATGTGTGTTATCCTTACCATAGCAATTATATCATGATTCTGTTATTGCTCAACCAGTTAACTCTTGAAGAAATATTGCGGCAGACCGGCATAGAACAACAAGAAAGTATTGGTGGAGCAATATACCTGCCGGTTTCGCAGAGTACTTTTTTAAAGGAGCTTCCGCTTTATGGTCTACACCGTTACCTTCAATCCTGCTATCGACTACGTAGTCACAATGCATTCCCTTTCCCCGGACATCGTCAACCGCTCCGAAAGCGAAAATATGTTTTTCGGCGGTAAGGGGATAAACGTCTCCATCGTCCTGCGTGAACTCGGTATCAGATCCGATGCTCTCGGATTCATCGCCGGATTCACCGGTGACGCTATTCAGCGCGGTCTGTCCGATATGGGCATTAATACCGACTTCGTCCGGCTGGATAACGGCAACTCACGCATAAATGTCAAGATCAGGGCTCAGGAGGAAACTGAAATCAACGGTCAGGGACCGGATATTCCCGATTCTGCCGTCAATGAACTGTTCCGTAAACTGGACAGGCTCAATGACGGGGATATTCTCATTCTCGCCGGCAGTATCCCCTCTTCGCTCCCGTCAGATATTTATGAGCGGATACTGGCAAGACTCTCTGACAAAAATATCAGGACTGTCGTTGACGCTACCAATGACCTGCTGCTGAATGTGCTGAAATACAAGCCTTTCCTCATCAAACCCAATGACCTTGAGCTGGGTGAGATCTTCGGCAGAAAGCTGGACTCCGATGAGGATATTGAACTGTGCGCACGTAAGCTGAAAGATATGGGCGCTCAGAATGTCCTCGTTTCTATGGCAGAAAAAGGCGCGATGCTCATCGATGAGTACGGTACCCTCCACCGCTGCGGCGTATGCAAGGGGAAGCTGGTAAACTCCGTGGGCGCCGGAGATTCCATGCTTGCCGGCTTCGTTGCCGGTTCCCTGAACAAGGACTACGACTACGCTCTCAGACTCGGTACTGCTGCCGGCGGCGCTACCGCTTTCTCTGAGTGGCTCGCCGAAAAATCACTCATAGATCAGCTGATGGAGGAGCTTTGATATGAATAATGATATGCACATCGGATTCATCGGCGCAGGTAGAGTCGGAACCTCCCTCGGCAGATATTTCGCCGATAACGGACTTATCATCACCGGTTACTTCAGCCGCTCCTGCAGCTCCGCGAAGGAATCAGCTGAGTTCACCGGAAGTACCCCTTTTTCTGACGTCTCTGAGCTGCTCTCTGTCAGCGATACTATCTTCATCACCGCTCCGGACAGTGCGGTAACCGATGTTTACTTGCAGCTCAGAAATGCCGGTATCTCTGGGAAAATGCTGTGCCATTGCAGTGGCTCATTGTCTGCTGAGGAGGCGTTCCCCGACATAGCGCTATCCGGCGCCTGCGGCTGCTCTGTTCACCCGCTCTTCCCCGTCAGCAGCCGCTTCGATTCCTTCCGCGAGCTCGGTAACGCTTTCTTCTGCATCGAGGGCGATGCTCAGTGCTCCGAGATGTGGCGCGGACTGCTTAGCTCATTCGGTAACAAGGTGCGTATCATCTCCGGTGAGCATAAAAAGAAATATCACGCCGCCTGCGCCGTTTCCAGCAATCTGGTTTGCGCCCTCGCTGCGGAAAGCATCGGTCTGCTTGAACAGTGCGGATTCTCCCGGACTGAGGCTCTGGAGGCGCTCAGACCTCTGGCGTTCAGTAATCTGGAACACATTTTCAGCTGCGGTCCGACTGCCGCCCTGACCGGTCCGGCAGAGCGCGGTGACGTCAGCACTGTCAGGAAACATATCGGCTGCTTGAGCTCCGATACCGACCGCTCTATGTATAAGGCTGTCACGCTAAAACTGCTGGAGACCGCTCAGCTGAAAAATCCGGATCGGGATTACTCAGAGCTCAGAGCATTGCTTACTAACGAATAATGAGGTGATATTTATGAATCAGCATACACGCTTCGACCTCCCTATCTGCCTCGCTGTCGAGGAGGACGCCTTTTTACACTCCGATGAGATAATCAGCAGATATATCCCCGACCTCATCGGTCAGAAAACTATCATTATCTCCGAGGAATTCCTCATCGGCATCTACAAGGATAAGATCTATGACATAAGCTCCGATTTCGGCGGCGCTGAGGTCTGCGCCATGAATAGCGCCAGCTTCGATGAGGCTGTTGCTATCGCTAAAAAAGTGTGCATCGAGGATATTAAGGTCATCATCGGCATCGGCGGCGGAAGAGTTCTCGATACAGCCAAGTACGCCGCTCATATCAGTAAAGCTGCATATATCTGTATGCCTACCTCCCTCAGCAACGACTCACTCGCCTCTCCCTTCGCTGTCCTCGAGACCGTGGGCAAGACACGTAAAACTATCGAATGTCTGATCCCTACTGCGATCATCGTTGATACCAATATGATCAACAATGCTCCGGAGGGACAGACGTTGTCCGGTATCGGTGATACTATCGCCAAGCATACCGCTCTATTCGACTGGAAACTCTCCGCTGCCCGTACCGGCAGCAGGATCGATGACTTCGCCTACGCACTGAGCAGAATGAGCTACGATTCAGTTTACCACTGCGATGAGAAGAATATGAAAAGCCGCGTGTTTATCCGCATCCTCTCAAGAGCTCTCGTTATGGGCGGTCTCGCTATGGAAATTGCCGGATCTTCACGCCCTTGCAGCGGCAGTGAACACCTCTTCGCTCACGCTATCGAGGAATTCTACCCCGATGTGAAGATCTCCCACGGTCTCGCCGTCGCTCTTGGCAGTATACCGGCGTGTATCTTCCAGGGTCAGTCTCCGGACGGCCTTATCAGCTTCTTCCATACCTACGGCCTCGACTTCTCCCCCGCTTCTTACGGCATCTCTGAGGATATGTTCGCGGATATGTGGAAAAAAGCCCGCTCAGTCAGACCGGGCAGAGTTACGATACTCGACGATGTTAAGCACGATACCGTGCAGCTTAATGAAATCTATTACAGGATGGTAAATGGTCAATGAAAACAGGTCTTATTTTTGATATGGACGGAACTTTATGGGATTCCTCCGAGAATGTCGCTGCAGCATGGGACGAGAAAATACGCGAACTCGGCTATGCAGAGCTGAATATCACACGCAAGGACATCATGGGCGTTATGGGTCTCACTATGGACATAATTGCCGATATTCTGTTCGGCAGCCTCCCTCAGCAGGAACGTATGGAACTGCTCAATAAGTGCTGCGATAACGAAAACAGCTACCTGCGCATTCACGGCGGCGTACTCTTCCCCGACCTCGAAAATACTCTGAGGATCCTCAAGGAAAAGTATCCCCTTTATATCGTCAGCAATTGCCAGAGCGGCTACATCGAATCATTCCTCGACCACTACGGCTTCGGCAAGTATTTCGACGATATAGAGTGCTATGGCAACAACCTCCTGGACAAGGGCTCTAATATCGCCCTCATCGCTGAACGCAACGGTCTCGATAATGCCTACTATATCGGCGATATTCAAGGCGACTACGACGCTACTGTTAAGGCTGGCTTCAATTTTATCCACGCAGCTTACGGCTTCGGTACTATCGACCATACTGTGCCCGAACTCCGGAAATTCAGCGACCTTCCTGCTCTCCTTGAATCTCTGGAGAAATGACAGGACGTTCTGAAAATACCCATAAATATGCCCCTGAGCGGTCGCTTTCTGACCTCCCAGGGGCTTTCCTCTTACTTGTTGAACTGCTCTGAAAGCAGCCTTGTTTTCAGCTCCCACAACGGCTGTGACAGGTCTACGTAGTACTCGTGCGGATTCTCAAAGCGACGCACCTCTTCCCAGATAGTGTCTATCTGCTCTGCACAGTACTTCTTTATCGTCTCTATGTCAGGCGACTCGTATACGCACTGTCCCTTGTCAAATATCTGCACCTGCAGCTTCTTCGCTGTGAAATCTGTCAGCGTCATGCGCTTGTAGGTCTGCTCAGGGTCAAATATCGTGTAGGGCTTTGTATCGTCTATCACCTCTCCGTGCAGCGTTACTACGTCCGCTACTGCCTTGCCTGTGCTGTTGTCGTATAGTCTCCATACTTCCTTGTAGGACGGGTTGGTTATCTTGAT
>CADBNS010000177.1 GCA_902796065.1 Ruminococcus flavefaciens | reverse complement strand
TGAAGTTGTAGTAGATGAGAGCTCAATCTTGGACTTTTCAGCAGCGTCCTTGAGTCTCTGAGCAGCCATCTTATCCTGTGAGAGGTCAACACCCTCGGTTTTCTTGAACTCTTCGATCATCCAGTCGATGATACGCTGATCGAAGTCGTCACCGCCGAGATGGTTGTTACCTGCTGTAGCAAGAACCTGCTGAACGTCTTCACCCATCTCGATGATGGATACATCGAATGTACCGCCGCCGAGGTCGTAAACCATAACTGTCTGTTCTTCTTCCTTGTCGATACCGTAGGAAAGAGCAGCAGCAGTAGGCTCATTGATGATACGCTTAACATTAAGACCTGCGATCTGACCGGCGTCCTTAGTAGCCTGTCTCTGAGAGTCAGTGAAGTAAGCCGGAACAGTGATAACAGCCTCAGTAACGGTCTCACCGAGGTAAGCCTCAGCATCAGCCTTGAGCTTCTGGAGGATCATAGCGGAGATCTCCTGAGGAGTATACTTCTTATCGTCGATAGAAACCTTATAATCGGAACCCATATGTCTCTTGATAGAAGAAACGGTTCTGTCGTGGTTAGTGATAGCCTGTCTTTTAGCGACCTGACCTACGAGACGCTCACCTGTATTAGTGAAAGCGACAACTGAAGGAGTAGTTCTTGCACCCTCGCTGTTGGGGATAACAACGGCGTTACCGCCCTCCATAACAGCTACGCAAGAGTTAGTAGTACCAAGGTCAATACCAATAATTTTTCCCATAATAATTACCTCCTGAGATAATCAATAAATATCTTGTTTACCGGACACATCAAGCGGCCTGTCCGGGCAGCCGCAGCGGACATATACCGCTATACAGCCACAGCGACCATAGCAGGTCTGATGAGCTTATCGCCTAGCATATAGCCTTTCTGGAAGACCTGACAAACGTGATTGCTTTCGTAATCGGTGCCGTCAAGCTGTTGAATGGCGTTATGGAAATTGGGGTCGAACTCAGCGCCGAGGGCTTCGATCTCGGTAACGTTCATCTTAGAGAGGAACTCCCTGATCTGGTTGAAGATCATATTCATACCGTTTTTGAAGTTCTCATCGCTGCACTCGAACTCAAGAGAGCGCTCGAAGCTGTCGATAACGGGGAGAAGGTTCTCCACGCATTTAACGGAAGCGTTGAGATAGGTCTCCGTTTTTTCCCTTGCGGTACGTTTTCTGTAGTTATCGTACTCAGCGAAGAGGCGGAGGTACTTATCGTTAGCCTCAGCAAGAGCGTCCTCAAGGTCACTGAACTGAGTAGCTGCATCATTGTATTCGCTGACAGCGTCGTCTTCATCATCGGAATCTGCGTTGACACCGTCAATATCCATGCTGTCGATATCCTCAGCAGCGGCATTCTCAACATCTTCGGGATTGCCGTTCATGTTCTTTTCATCCATTGGTGTGCTCCTTCCTCCGTCACGGACTGTCTGTATCTTCCGCAGCGGTAAATGTATTTTCATCATCGCCTGACATAAGATAAGAAATCTTCTGAGTCAGGTATTCGATGTAGGGGATAACTTTTTTATAATCGACCCTCATAGGACCGATGATACCAAGTGAACCGACATCTTTGCCGTCCTTGCTGAATTTAGAGAGTATCATGCTTGAATTGCCGATAGCGAAATTGCCTTCCGAACCGAACTTTACCTGAATGCCGCTGAAAGCGTCATCGAGGAACTCAGTAAGCTCATGCTTCTGACCGATGAACTTAACGACTTCCATTTTATCCAGGTCATCGCATGAGAGGAGTTTTTCGCCGCCCTTCACGGTAATTTCCTGATGGCGGAGGTCTTCGGAGAGTTCGCAGATGCCCTTGACCAGCGGAGAAAGGGTGACCATATAGGCGCTGACAGCAGCGACCATTTTATCGAACATTTCGTCAGAGAGCTCGTCAACGGAAACGCCGCTGAGGTTTTCTTCGACATAATGAGTAAAGAACTCCAGCTGCTCGTTGCTGAGGTCGAACTCAAGGCGGCAGGCTTTGTTCTTGATATTACCGTTAGAGGTGATGAGGAGTATTACATACAGTTTTTTACCTGTAGGGATAACCTCAACTTTAGATATGACTGAAAATCTTGGAGCCTGATCTGAAACCACGACAGCGCACTGAGTAAGCTCAGAGAGGGCAGTAGCGGCATTCTGGATCAGCAGCTCTTCGGGAGTATCCTTATCGCCGAGCATTTCATCGAGGCGTGATTTTTCGTCATCGGTGAGCTGAGGCGGAGACATGAGCTTATCGACGTAGAGGCGATAGCCCTGAAATGTGGGGACTCTTCCGGCGGAAGTATGGGGCTGTTCGAGGTAGCCCAGCTGTTCGAGGACAGCCATATCGTTACGGACTGTAGCAGCGGAGACATTGATGTGGCTCATGCTGCAAATAGCTTTGGAGCCTACTGGCTCGCCTGTCCTGACGTATTCATCAACGACGGCTGCGAGTATTTTGAGTTTTCTGTCGTCCACGGTCTGCACTGCCTTTCATATAGTTTAGCACTCTCATTCCCTGAGTGCTAATTATAATTTACCACTATTATACCGCTTTGTCAAGGGGTTTATTCATTTTCGGCATTTTAGACAAAATATCGCATAACATAAAGAATAAATCAGCGCTTAGTTGAAGCAGATGATAATTAAAGCGGCAAAGCGTCCATATTAATTTGTGCGAATTTGCAGGAAATAATTGACATTGATTTCAGCGCATGATATAATAAATGATGTATATGCGGTCACACAGAACAACTTCTGCATATACTATAATATATAATTGGAGATAATAAAATTGATAAAAACAGTAAATGGCATCAGAATAAATTATGAAGAAAAAGGTGAGGGCGACCTCATCGTCCTTCTTCATGGCTGGGGCAGCAATATAAAGCTGTTCGCCAACATGATAGACCTGCTTTCACCGAAATACAAGGTAGTTGCAATGGATATGCCCGGATTCGGGGAGAGTCAGGAGCCTCCGGAGGCGTGGGACGTAGGAAAGTACGTGGATTTCGTCATAGATTTCCTCAAGGACTACGACAACAAGGACATCATGTTTCTGGGTCACAGCTTTGGCGGAAGAGTGATAATAAAAATGCACAGCCGAACTGACCTGCCGTTCAATGTAAGCAAGGTGATACTTGTGGACAGTGCGGGAATAATGCCGCCCAAGTCCAACAAAAAGAGCTGGAGGACGCGGTATTACAAGATGGGCAAGGCAGTATTATCCACTAAGATAGCGCAGATGATAGCACCGGACGCACTGGAGAACTTCCGCAAGAAGATGGGAAGTGCGGACTATGCCGCAGCCTCACCGATGATGAGACAGGTCATGGTCAAGGTGGTAAACGAGGACCTTGAACCGTATCTGCCGAATATCAAGTGTCCTACGCTGCTTGTATGGGGCGTGAACGACACAGCAACTCCCCTGTCTGACGGAGAGAAGATGGAGAAGCTCATACCTGACGCAGGACTTGTAAAGCTCGAGAATGCAGGACACTACTCCTTCCTTGAGCAGCAGTTCATATTCAACAGGGTAATGGCATCATTCATGAAGCTTGATGACTGATAAGGAGAGATAGAAGAATGGTAATATTATGGTTTATATATGCAGCCGCGGCATTGCTGGCGATAGTATTTCTTGGGCTGCGTGAATTTCATATGCTTCAGCTGAACGGCTACAAAACGCCGGAGCATTCATGGTGGATGAAGAAGAACAAGAAGCGCTACATACTGCCTGCTATACTGTTTGCGGGACAGTTCCTTCTTATCCCCTGCAAGGGCGGGTTACGTGCAGCATTGGCGGTAATACTCATATTATTCAGCCTGATAATAGCTCTGCTGAACAAGCCGGGCAAGAAGTTCAAGAAGCCGCTGGTATACACAGCGAGAGTAAAGCGTATGCTGGTAACATTCGGCATACTCATCGCGGTATTCTTCCTAACAGCAGCGGTCAACCTGAAATACTTCCAGACCTATGACGGAGCAACTGACGCAAGGATAAAGGAGCTGATGTTCAGAAGAGCGCTTGCATTTATCCTTACCACATCTGCACTGTATCTCACTCCCCTGCTTGTACCGCTTTCCAACCTTATCAACAAGCCGGTAGAGAAGTCGATACAGAACTGGTACATCAACGATGCGAAGAAGAAGCTGGCGGATATGCCGTCACTCCACAAGGTAGGCATCACAGGAAGCTACGGCAAGACCAGCATGAAGTTCTATCTCAGCGAGCTGCTCTCATCGCAGTACGAGACACTGAAAACGCCTGAGAGCTTCAACACACCGATGGGTGTAACGATAACCATACGCCGCGATATGAAGCCGACACACCAGTACTTCATCTGCGAAATGGGAGCAAGAAGAGTCCACGAGATAAAGGAGCTTTGCGAGATAGCGCATCCCCACGACGGAATCATCACCTCAGTGGGACCCCAGCATCTTGAGACATTCGGCTCTATCGAGAACGTAGTCAATACGAAGTTTGAGCTTGCCGACAGCGTACAGGCAGCCGGAGGAAAGATATACCTCAACGGCGACAACGAGCTTATCCGCGCAAAAGCGCCGCAGTACAAGAATGCAGTAACATACGGCCTTCAGGAGGGCAATGACTGGCGCGCAACAGATATAACCGTATCCGACAAGGGAACTGAGTTCACAGTAATATCTCCCGCAGGAGAGAGCTGCCGCTTTGGCACAAAGCTCCTCGGCGAGCACAACGTACAGAATATACTTGGCGCAATAGCCTACGCCAACGGCACAGGCATCTCACTGGAGAAGCTGGTGCTGCCGGTGAAGCGCATTGCCGCAGTACCCCACAGATTGCAGCTGCTTGACAAGGGCGGCGGAGTGACATTCATCGACGATGCATACAACTCCAACCCCAACGGCTGCCGTGCAGCACTGAACGTACTTGGGCTGTTTGATGCCTGCCGCATACTGGTAACGCCGGGCATGGTAGAGCTTGGCGCAAAGCAGGAGGAGCTGAACTTTGAGTTCGGACAGGAAGCAGCGAAGGCGTGTGACTACATCGTACTTGTGGGCAAGGCACAGACGGTACCCATCTATAATGGTATCAAAGATGCCGGATACGATATGGACAGAGTATACGTAGCCGACACACTCAACGAGGCGCTGACCAAGGTAAACAGCTATCAGACTGACAAGAAGAAGATAGTTCTTCTTGAAAACGACCTGCCAGATAACTATTGATGATATAATAAAATATATAAGGAGAAGATACATATGAAGATCAATCTTGCAGTACTGTTCGGCGGAAGAAGCGTCGAGCACGAGGTATCAGTAATATCCGCTGTACAGGCAATGGCAAGCATGGACAAGGAGAAATACAATATAATCCCTGTTTATATGACAAAGAAGAGTGAGTTCTACACCAGCGAGAAGATGCTGGACATCAACAGTTTCAAGGACATACCTGCGCTGCTGAGCGAGTCAGCGGAGTGTGTATTTGTTCGCAGCTCAGAGGGCAAGGTACAGCTCCAGAGCCTTAAAAAGAAGATGTTCGGAAGCAATGTCATCAGCGATGTGGACATTGCATTCCCCATAGTACACGGAACAAACGTAGAGGACGGCGCACTTCAGGGCTACCTTCAGACACTCGACCTGCCATACGTAGGCTGTGACGTACTTGCATCCGCAGTAGGCATGGATAAGTTCGTAATGAAGATACTCCTCAAGGATGCCGGATTCCCGGTACTTGACTGCTGTAGATTCTCCGCATACGAGATGGATAAGATAGACGACATGATCGCACAGGTAGAGAACAAATTCGGTTATCCTGTGATCGTAAAGCCGATAAACTTAGGCTCAAGCGTAGGAATCTCCAAGGCAAGCGACAAGGACGGACTTGTGAAGTCCATTGAAGAGGCATTCCAGTTTGCAGACCGTATTCTTGTAGAGCCTGCCGTAGTACAGCTGAAGGAGATCAACTGCTCCGTAGTAGGCGACAGTGAGTCCGCAGAGGCATCAGTATGTGAAGAGCCGGTACAGGCAAGCGGCGACGACATTCTCAGCTATGACCAGAAATATGTCGGCGGCGGCAAGGGCGGCAGCAAGGGAATGGCAACACTGAAAAGAAAGATACCGGCTGAGATAACTCCCGAGCAGGACGAATTCATCAGAAAGACCGCAGTAGATGCATTCCGTTATCTTGGCTGCAACGGCGTAACGAGAATCGATTTCATGATAGACATGGCAACAGACAAGGTATACATCAACGAGATCAATACTATCCCCGGCTCACTGGCATTCTATCTCTGGGAGCCTAAGGGCGTGAAGTATCCTGAGCTTCTTGAGCGCATGATACAGCTTGCATTGAAGCGTCACAGACAGGCAGAGAAGATAAACTACACATTTGATACGAATATTCTGTCAATGGGCGGCAGCTTCGGTGCAAAGGGCAGCAAGCGCTAAGGAAAAATGAAAGAAAAGACCGCTGCTGACTACAGCAGAGAGATAGCTGCTCTGCACAGGGAGCTTGACGAAGAGACACGCAGGAAAATGCGGCTGAAGGCGGAAAAACGTGCAGCTGACGAGTATCTGAAAGCTGATGTCGGGGAACTCAGGGAGAGAATGTCGAAGTACAGCAACAGGCTTGGAAAAGCAGCAGCAGTCTTTATCATATCGATCATAGCACTACTTGCCGTCAGCGGAGAAGCACCGCAGGTCTTCAAAGGCGGAGCTGCAATATTATCGCTGATACCCGGCATCGTACTGCTTGGAGACCCCTCACCGAACAAGGCACAGTCATACGTCAGTGCTGCGCTGATGATGTTCATATCGGGATCGTTCATATACTATATGATATACGATCTCAGGCAGGAGGCAGTGCCGGAAGGAAGCAGGCTGGTGATATTCGCGGGAGTAATGTTTCTTCTGCTGCTGAGGTGCAGTATAATGTATCTGAAACTGCTGATGCGTATGCTTGAGCTGCATCTGAGGTGTACATTCAGAGCGGAGGCTAAGTGTACGGGCTGTGTCACTAAGGCAGGCTGCTACACAATGCAGCCGCGGTACAGCGTAGTGAAGAAGGCAGAGGGACCGGAAGATAACGAACCGGCAGGTGATCCGGCGTACCTGATAGAATACAGGGGCGAGCCGATAGTACTGATGGAGGACCGCTGGAACAGATTTGCTCTGCCGGCAGCCGGAGAGGTGCGCGACCTGTACATAGATCCGTTCAGACCGGATATATTCTACGACAGGGAAAGGTACCGCGATGAGCTGAACTATGCCGTACAGCAGGCGGCAATACCGACAGTACTGGTGCTGATGGCAGGGAATATAGCGGCGTGTGCGATGTCATATTTCGCATTATTTGGCTGATAACTCCCGCAGGGAGTGAAAATAAATCTACGGGTAAAACCGTAAAAGGAGGGTTATACAATGACAGAAAGAGAAAAGATGCAGAGCGGAGAGCTCTACAACGGAGGCGACCGCGAGCTGGTGGATGCAAGAGCGGCTGCGAAGAAACTATGCATGGAATTCAACTCAGCGACCTACAACGACTACCTCAAAAAGGAGAGGATACTGGACAGACTTCTCTCATTCAAGGGAGAGAATATCTGGATCGAACCGGACTTCTTCTGCGATTACGGCAACAATATCTTTATAGGCGACAATTTCTACTCCAATCATAACTGCGTCATTCTTGACTGTGCAGAGGTAAACATCGGTGATAACGTGTATCTCGGACCGAACTGCGGAATCTATACAGCCTGCCACCCCATAGACGCAGAGGAGCGCAACAGTGGTCTTGAGCTTGCAAAGCCGGTAAAGATCGGCAATGACGTATGGATAGGCGGAAATGTATGTATACTTCCGGGCGTGACTATTGGCGATAACGTAGTAATAGGCGCAGGAAGCGTAGTAACTTCCGACATACCGTCAGGCGTAGTAGCGGCAGGAAATCCCTGCAAGGAGCTGCGAAAGATAACCGCAGCGGACAAGATGACACAAGGCAATACACAGCAGTAAAATCCCACCATTAACAATGAAAGAAGGCTGAACCATGAACACTCTGCACTTTAAATACGCAGTAGAAATTGAAAAAACCCGATCGATCACACAGGCTGCTGAGAACCTGTACATGGCTCAGCCGAATCTGAGCAAGGCGATAAAGGAGCTTGAGAACTCACTGGGGATAACGATATTCCGGCGAACATCAAAAGGCGTTATACCCACAGATCAGGGAATGAAGTTCCTTGCCTGCGCGAAGCAGATACTCATACAGATAGACAATATGGAAGGCATCAGCTCACCGGATAAGCCCCGTGAGCGCAAGATGCGCATATCGGTACCCAGAGCAGGCTACATATCCAAGGCATTTTCCGAGTTCATTGCAGCATCGGACGCATCGGACGATATGGAGGTATATTTCTGCGAGACCAACTCACTGAGGACCATTGAGAACGTCAGGGAGAACGGCTATAACTTCGGCATAATACGCTTCAATGCCGCACATGAGAAGTACTTCATGGATTTCCTTGCGGAGAAGAATATCGACAGTCAGCTGTTATGGGAGTTCCAGAGTCTTGCGGTCATGTCGGCGGAGCATCCGGCGGCAGAGAAGGAGAACCTCACATACGGCGATCTTTCGGCGCATTACGCAGAGCTTGCCCAGGGTGACGATGCAGTACCATACATACCGGGAGCAGTAGAGAAGCTGTTCGACGCGAACCGACCGGAGGGCACGAAGGTGAGGCGGATATATATGTTTGACCGCGGAAGCTCACTGGACTTCCTGCTGACCGTGCCGCAGTCCTTCATGCTGGACTCACCGGTACCGGACAGTCTTTGCGGAAAGTACGGACTTGTGCAGAGGAAGTGCGAGTTTCCCGACAACTGTTTCAAGGATATGCTGATATATCCCAGTGGAAAGAAGCTGAGCGGAAGCGAGCTGACGCTGGTGAACAAGCTGTATGAGGTACGCAATGAGACCGCATTCAAGGACTACACATGATATTCCGTAATAGAATGAAGGTATTCTGAAAATATATCGCAAAAAATGAAAAAGGACGCTGTGACCGTTTTTGAGCATAAGCATAAAAAAACGGGAGAACAGCGTCTTTTTCAGCATATCGGGGGATACGGGGAAAAATGTTAATCACACACAACATATCGATAACAGAATATCGATATTCAAAAGATATATTTGATTTGGTATGCCTGATATGATATAATGAGTTTACATTAGTTTTATGTTACCCTAAGTTAAAATTATCGTCAAGGGAGACGGTAAAATATAAAAAAGGAAGGTTACAGAGAATGTTTGAGATCCTTGAAAAAAGAAGCCTGAACCCCACTGTTACGCTGATGAAGATCAATGCGCCGAAGGTGGCAAAAAAGGCTGAGCCGGGACAGTTCATTATACTCAGAACAGACAGCGAGGGAGAGCGTATACCGCTTACTATCGCAGATTTTGACCGCAGCGCAGGTACAGTGACTATCATCTTCCAGATAGTCGGCGGTACAACAGAGAAGCTGAATCACCTTAACGAGGGCGACTGCCTTCAGGACTTCGTAGGTCCGCTTGGAAGAGCAACAGAGACGGAGGGACTGAAGAAGGTAGCCGTAGTCGGCGGCGGCGTAGGCTGTGCGATCGCATACCCCGTAGCGAAGAAGCTGCACGATCTGGGTGTAGAGGTACACTCCATCGTAGGTTTCAGAAACAAGGATCTTGTTATACTTGAGGACGAGTTCAGAGCATCATCATCAAAATTCGTGCTGATGTCCGATGACGGAACAGCCGGCGAAAAGGGACTTGTTACAGATGCGCTGAAGAAGCTGATAGACAGCGGAGAGAAGTATGACCGCGTAATCACTATCGGCCCGCTGATAATGATGAAGTTTGTCTGTCGTCTCACAAAGGAGTACGAGATACCCACAGTTGCTTCCATGAACCCCATAATGATCGACGGAACAGGAATGTGCGGAGGCTGCCGCCTTACAGTAGGCGGAGAGACAAAGTTTGCCTGCGTAGACGGACCTGAGTTCGACGGTCACCTCATCGATTTCGACGAGGCAATGGCAAGAGGTGCAATGTACAGGGACTTTGAGCGCAAGGCTCATGAGGATACCTGCAATCTGTTCAAGGAGGTAAAGTGAGATGCCGAATATGTCATTAACAAGAAACGAGATGCCCGTACAGGAGCCTGACGTAAGAAATAAGAATTTTGGGGAAGTAGCTCTGGGCTACACAGAAGAACAGGCAATAGATGAAGCAAAGCGCTGCCTGGGCTGCAAGAACAAGCCATGTTCAACAGGATGTCCTGTACAGATAGATATACCGTCATTCATCGCAAGAGTAGCAGAGGGAGACTTTGCAGGTGCGTATGAAGTGATAACACAGTCAAGCTCACTGCCGGCGGTATGCGGAAGAGTATGTCCGCAGGAGACACAGTGCGAGAGCAAGTGTGTACGGGGCAAGAAGGGCGAGCCTGTAGCTATCGGACGCCTTGAGCGCTTCGTAGCAGACTGGCACAACGCACAGCCTGCCGCAGAGGTAAAGAAGCCTGCATCAAACGGCCATAAGGCAGCAGTTATCGGTTCCGGACCTTCCGGACTTGCCTGCGCAGGTGATCTTGCAAAGAAGGGCTATGACGTAACGGTATTTGAGGCACTCCACGTAGCCGGCGGCGTACTTTCATACGGAATCCCAGAGTTCAGACTTCCCAAGTCTATCGTACAGAAGGAGATAGAGGGACTGAAAGCACTGGGCGTAAAGGTAGAGACGAACACAGTAGTAGGCAAGACTATCTCAGTAGACGAGCTGATGGAGGAAGAGGGCTTTGAGTCCATATTCATCGGTTCAGGTGCAGGACTTCCGCGTTTCATGAATATCCCGGGTGAGAATCTGAACGGAGTATACTCAGCAAACGAGTTCCTGACAAGGATCAACCTCATGAAGGCATACAAGGAAGGAAGTGCAACACCTATCAAGGCAGGCAAAAAGGCAGTCATCGTAGGCGGCGGAAACGTAGCAATGGACGCAGCCCGCTGTGCGAAGAGACTTGGTGCAGATGTAACGATAGTGTACCGCCGTACAGAGAATGAGCTTCCTGCAAGAGCAGAGGAGGTAGAACACGCAAAGGAGGAGGGAATCGTATTCCGCTTCCTGACAAATCCTACAGAGATCAAATCAACAGAGAACGGCTGGGTTAAGAGCGTTATCTGTCAGGAGATGGAGCTTTCAGAGCCTGACGCATCAGGCAGAGCAAAGCCGGTACCGAAGGAAGGCGCATTTGTGGAGATAGAAGCAGACTGCGTGATAATGTCCATAGGCACCTCACCGAATCCGCTTATCAAGTCCACAACAGCAGGTCTTGACACACAGAAGTGGGGCGGAATCATCGCAGACGATAACGGAGCAACTTCAAAGCCGGGAGTATACGCAGGCGGAGACGCCGTAACAGGAGCAGCAACAGTAATTCTTGCAATGGGTGCAGGAAAGAAGGCTGCGGCTGCTATGGACGAATATATGCAGAATAAGTAATTATGGCTAAAGGAATAACATCACAGACACTCCAGAGACTGCCGATGTACTTCAATTACCTCATATCCTTGCCGGAGAGCAAGCAGAACGGACATATTTCCGCGACAGCTATAGCCGAGGCACTGGGACTGAATGACGTACAGGTGAGGAAGGACTTGGCATCAGTGAGCAGCGGCGGCAGACCGAAGATAGGCTACTGTACGGCAGAGCTGATAAGTGACATAGGGCAGTTTCTTGGATTTGAGAATCATGACGGAGTGGTCGTGGCAGGCATGGGCAATTTCGGCAAGGCGATGCTGGAGCACAAGGGCTTTGCGGAGTATGGATTTGACATACTCTGCGGCTTTGACTGCGATGAGCGTATCATCGGCACCGAGATAGCCGGCAGGAAGATATATCACATCAGTGAGATGTCAGAGTTTTGTCATGAGCACAATGTAGACATAGGAATAATCACCGTACCGGAGAAATCCGCGCAGGAGGTATGCACGATAATGACTGATGCAGGCATAAGGTACATACTGAATTTTGCGCCGATACATCTGAACGTGCCGCGGGGCGTGATAGTGCACAACGAGAACATATCGCTGACACTGGCGATGCTGGCACGTACAAGCGGAATGATAATAGAGTAAAGGCAACACCGCACAAAGACCGCCTGACGTCTTTGTACGGTATTGCCTAAAGAAGAACTCCCCTGAGCAAGAGCAGCACTCTTACACAGGGGAGATCCTCTTTACGAATGACATAAAAAAAGGGACTGCCGAAGCAGTCCTTTTATTTTATTATTTCTTGTCTTTTCCGGACTTTGCAGCCTCACGCGCCTTCAGCCAGGACCATGTAACAGGTGCGACGAAGAGAGAGGAATAAGTACCGGAGATAAGGCCGAATACCAGCGGAACAGAGAAGCTCAGCAGTGAGGTATAACCGCTTATGAATACCACGATAGTAACGATAAGCATAGTACCGATAGTAGTCACAGAAGTTCTGATAGAACGTGTAAGTGACTGAGTACAGCCGAGGTTGATGAGTTCGTTAAGGGAAGCCTTAGAGTAAAGACTGCGGTTTTCTCTGATTCTGTCGTAGATAACGATAGTATTGTTGATAGAGTAACCGAGGATAGTCAGGATAACGGCAACGATATTTGAGTTGAACTCGAAGCCGAAGAGGATAGAGGAAGCGAGAGCGACGAGGAGGTCGGTGCAGAGAGCGAAGATCGCGCAGAGACCAGCGGACCAGCCGCCTATCTTCCTGAATCTGATAGCGATGTAGATGATAATGATGAGAGCCGCAAAGATGCAGGCGATGAGGCACTTGAGAAGGAACTCACGGCCTGAAGAAGGGCTGACGTCATTAGAATCGGATACCTCGATATTATTATCAGCGAACTTAGCCTGAAGAGCTTCAGTGAGTTCCTGCTGTCTGTCGGCATTGAAGCCGGTGTCAGAGGTAAATGAGACATTCAGCTGTTTATTGCCGGTATCGAGTGCCTGACCGGAGCGGACGTTAACAGGAACGTTAACGATCTCCTTGATAGCAGACTGAACGGTATTGGTATCAAGGTCACCATCGTAGTTATAAGTGATCATAGTACCGCCTCTGAACTCAATAGCCAGGCGGACGCCTCTGACAGCGATACCGATGATAAGAGCGACGATGATAGCGATGAAGATGCCGAGGATCATTTTCTTCTTTGAGCAGAAGTCATATGCCTTAACATCTGGCTTTATAGCAGTTTCAGTAGTTTTGGTTTTCTTGCTCACTTAACGTCACCTCCATAAAGCTTTCTGTTCTGGAGTCCCTTGAACTTGGAAAGAGAAGTAACCATAAGTCTTGCAAGGAAAACGCCGAAGATAAAGTTACAGATAACGCCGGCGAGGAGAGTGAAGCCGAAAGAGTAAACAACGCCCTCAGTAGTAGCGCCGAACATAGCGAAAACTGTTCTGTTGAGGATCTTAGAGAAGAAGCTTGACGGAACGCCGAAAGCACCCATCAGGATAATAGCGATGATAACGTTGGTAACGTTACCGTCGAGAATAGCAGAGAAAGCTCTCTTATAAGCGACTCTTATAGCGGAGTCAAGGGACTTTCCTGAGCGGATCTCCTCTTTGATACGCTCACCGGTGATGATATTGGCGTCAACGCCCATACCGACGGCGAG
>CADBNS010000176.1 GCA_902796065.1 Ruminococcus flavefaciens | reverse complement strand
CGTTCTTGAAACGGATATACCGCCATACAGCGGTCAGCTCTACCTGCTGACGAAGATATGAAACAAAAATACACTTCTCTAAGGGGAGTACTCTTAGAGAAGTGCTTTTGTTTTATTTGGTATTCGGTTCGATTCCGGCGAGTTTGCAGAAATTATTGTATGCTGAGATAAATGAATCTGCACCGGAAATGAAGTCTGTAGAAGTGAGAGTGCCGGTATACTCTCCGTCGATGAAGATATATGCCTGACCGTCTTTATCGGCTTCCACAAGGTCTATCTTCCGGATGCCTTCCTCCGATGTGAATGAGGAGGAGAATACCGGATCTTTCAGCTCTGGCTTTGCGTGAACATCAGCTTCATCTACTGTGAGATACGCAAATGAGTTGTAGAAGGTCTCGAAGCTGCTGGCGATCTCCGCATTGTTCAGGTCAATGGACTTGCCGCGGCATTCAGCAGTTTTTTCGGTCATATTACAGGTGAAGGAGTCGCTTGCTTCTCCGCAGCTGAACTCAAATCCGGAGATAGAATACAGGTTAGCGCTCTCAACTCTCTTCGTAACGAAGTCGAAAAGATTATAGTCAAGGAAGTTGAGGTCTCCGGTGAGGAATGCCTCGACCTGATTTGTGTCAGTCTGGAGGATATAGGTCATGGAGCTGTTGCCTGAGCCGTAGTCGCTTACGAGGATTCGCTGCGTAGTTCCGTCAAAAGCGGTAAAAATGGCTTCTGCCACTGGTTTGTCGAAGCCGTACTTTGCCAGGTCAGTGAGGTTATTCTCAAGGACCATCTCAGCCTCACGCTTCATCATCGGTGCGACCATATTCGCAGCCTTAGCCTGATCGAAAGTGAGCATTGAGTACTCGTCCGGCAGTGACCACAGACCGGTTGAGCGGTCGAAGGTTATCTCATAAGCCTCTTCGCCGCCGCGGATCACCTTGATGCTTTTCAGATTTTCCTCACGTATGCTCATGAGGTCCGGAGCTTTCAGGGTGGAGAAGTCAGCAATGATGCTTTCTGCATCGCCGGCGGGGATAGCGTATATCTTATCCTTTCCTTCTACCATTGCGTAGTAGTAGTCCTCCGTGGGGCTCTTCGAGCCTATATAGAGGGTATAGTCCTTGGAATCGGCAGTAATGGTGATGGAGTAGGGATCGTCGAGTCCGAACTTTGTCTTGGAAGCGCTGTCAGCCTGACCGTAATTCACATCAGCGGTGAGGTCGGAGAAATCGTTGCATATCGACAGCATCTTGGAGTAGGAGAGCTGGAACAGCTGTCCGTCGGGACTGTCTGTGAGCACCCATTCGTCGTTCTGATACTGAGCGGTATAGGTACCGTCCTTGGCATTGATGACCATATCAGAGATGCTCGCGCTGTTAATGGAGAAGAGCTTGTTGTCAGCAATCTCCTCATTCTGCTTCCGGATCTCCCTGTCGTTCTTGTTCTTGACAGCAAGGAAGCCGCCGGTAGATGCTCCGGCAGCGATAACGAGGGCAATAAGGGCGATAACTGGCTTTTTCATTAAGCATATCTCCTTTTGAGCCATACAACGACACCTAAAAGTGCAACTGCAATAGGAACTATAGTGAATATCCTCATTTTAGCAGTAGCTTCTTCGCCGCTGTGGAAGGACATAGTGTCGTAAGCGTTGGATTTAGTACCGATACCCATACTTACATCGCTGTCAAACAGCCATGTATTGGTGAACAGGGTAAGTACTCTTGAGCCGACGATATGCGGTGTGAAGTTGTTGTCATCGATAATATCGTCAGAGCCGATAACGATGAGCTTTGCACCGCTCTGCTTGTTGTATGAGTAATAGCCGTAGACCTGCTCGGAGTAGGATCTTTCAGCAGCAGCCTTCTTTGTATCGGCATCTCCTCCCATAGCGGTACTCTTGTTGGAGTAATGGAGCATTTCCATATTCTGAGCCAGTGAAGGATCTGTGTCCGGAAGATTGAGCATTATCGGAGCTTTTTCGATAAGTGCGCTGCCTGATGAGATCTCTCTGAATGTACGGGTATTGGAGATACCCGGCATATAGGTATTGTAGTCGTTCTGGAGGAGTGTGTTTATATCCGCAGTAAGGTTTTCGGAGTACTCATTGGTCTGGCTGTAGTCAGGGTATGAGATAGTGAAAACGTATTCGGACTGTTCGCCGTCGCGGTCTCTGAGCTGATAGCTGGAGTTCTCCTCAGTGATGATGTTGTAGTCCATGGAGATCTCGAACTTTGAAAGGAGATACTCGATATTCTCGAAGCGTCCCTTGGTATCACACGGAGGGATAAGCATGGAGATCGCACCGCCCTGATCGAGGTAGGCGCTTATTTTGTCGCGGTCGGAGTCGGAGATGTCCTTTGTAGGGCCTGCAAGGTAGAGGATAGCAGCCTTGTCCGGTACTTCGTCCACAGTGGAGAGGTCGAGCTCCTCAACAGCGTAGTTATCATTCTTTATAGCGTCAGCGTAGCCGGAGTAGTTGCCGGACATAGTCTTGTCGCTGTAGCCTGTGAGGAAGTACACGGTAGGGAGGTTGCCGGAGGTGCATACATTGATTGCGCTTGCGATGAGCTCTTCACCGGCGTACTCGAGGATACCGGAAGCATCCTGCTGGAATATCTTCTTGAAGTTTATCCATTTAACTGTATCTTCGCACTTGATGAACACATCGCCGCTGCCTACTGAGAAACGGTTATCGGGGTTGAGCTCCGCGATAATATCGGGGTGCTTGTTGGGATCGAAAGCGTGGAGAGTGATGTTATCGTGCTTTTCCAGCTCGGTAAGAGTGTGGTAGAGCGGGAGATAGCGCGGAACTTCCTGTAAGTCGTTGAGTTCGGAGAGGAAGTAAACGTCCAGCTTTTTGTCGGACGCATCATCAAGGAGCTTCTCAGTGATAGGACTGAGGGTATACTTTCCTGATGGTGTCATATCTATGACCTTATCGCCGTAAGCAGCAATGAGGTTTATCGGTACGAAAACAGCCAGTACCAGAAGTGCGATGGCAAATGCCAGCGGACCTGAGAGGTTGAACTTCTTGTTGGTGTTATTATTGCTCATTGCAGCTCACCCCCTGTTCCAGCGTCTCTTCTCGATGGAGATGTAGTTCCATGCGAGGAAGACGATGATGGCTGAAATGAAGAATACGAGATCAGATACCCTGATGAAGCCCTGAGAGAAGTAAGAGAAACGCGGCTGAGCAGCGAATGCATACACAACGGACTGGAGCTTCGGGAACTGTGACATGAATGCGGTCTGGGAGAAGTCGTCCAGGAAGATGAATGCAAACATGACGATCTCACCGATAATAGCCGCAATTATGGAGTTTTCTGTGAATGAGGAGATCAGCATACCCAGTGCGATGAACATACAGCCCCAGAAGAAGAAGCCGATGTATGCGCAGGCGAGCTGGCTGACGATTACCTCACCGTTCAGCGCGGTAACGATCGGGAAAAGTGCCGAACCAAGCAGCATGAACAGGAATACCGTTACATTTGCGAAGAACTTGCCCAGTACTATCTGGAGTACATTTACCGGCGAAGTCATAAGCAGTACCTCTGTGCCGAATTTTCTTTCATCTGCGAAAGTCCTCATGGTCATTATGGGGATAAGGAAGATGAAGAAGAAGATCAGGTTGTAGAAGATCTCCGGGAAGGTAAAGCGGAATGTGCTGGAGTCCAGTCTTGCGATGGACGTATTGAACATATAAGTAAACAGGAACATGAACAGTGCAGCCAGAGCATACGCAAAGGGAGTAAAGAAGAATGACTGCAGTTCCTTTTTATAAACTGAGAACATTATTTGTCTTCCTCCTTTTCTGTAAAAGTATCAGCGATGAAGTCGCCCTCCGGCGCCGGACCCATTTCGTCAAGGAGCTCTTTCAGTCCGTTGGGCTTGGTGCTCTGACCGATGAGCTGTGAGAATACATTTTCAAGGTCTGGCTTTTCAGCGTAGATCTCACTGATCTGTATGTTGTTCTTGATGAGCTCAGACATAAGGCGTGTGCGGGTCTCATCGGCATCGCCGCTGAGTACGACGGTGAACTCAAACGTATCGTCGCTGACAGCGGTAATGGCGGAGATCTCCTTTACGCCGTCAGTGAGCTCAATAACTGAGGCTGCGGTACCCTTAGCGCCCTTGACGGTAACGTGGAGCACGGTATCGCCGGCGTAGTTCTTCTCGAGGTTGGCGATAGTATCCATAGCCTTTATATCGCCCTTGTTGATGATAACGACCCTGTCGCATACAGCTTGTACCTCGGAGAGGATATGTGAACTGAAAATGACGGAGTGTCCCTTCTTGAGGCTCTTGATGATGTTTCTTACCTCGATGACCTGATTGGGGTCGAGACCAACAGTGGGCTCGTCAAGGATAAGGAACTTCGGGTCGCCGAGGAGTGCCTGAGCAAAGCCGACACGCTGCTTGTAACCTTTGGACAGGTTCTTGATGAGCTTGTTTTTTACATCAGTGATCTTCAGCAGATCCATAACGCGGCTGATCTCGTCCCTCCTTTTGCCGGCAGGTATCTTCTTCAGACCTGCGCAGAACGCAAGGTACTCCTTGACACGCATATCGGGGTAAACCGGAGGGATCTCCGGAAGATAGCCGATATTGCTTTTTGCTTTGACCGGATCCCTGGTAATATCGGTACCGCAGATCGTGACATTTCCGCCGGACATTGGCAGATAGCCGGCGATCATGTTCATGGTCGTGGACTTTCCGGCACCGTTAGGACCGAGAAATCCCAGAATCTCATTATCGTTTATTGTAAAGCTAATATTGTTTACAGCGCGGTTGCTGCCGTAGAACTTAGTCAGGTTTTCAATAGTAATCATGAGCTTCTCCTTTCATTTATTAATAGTATAGATATACATCCGGCGGGACGTGCTAAGATCACGCCGGAATGTGAATTACGTATAGGCATAATATCACATTATACTGTTATATTATCGCAAAATAATATTAACGCAAGATTAACAAAATATGAATATAATGTTAATTACACTGTGCCTTATTTAAGCATTATACAGAAAAATTTTACCCTTTTGCTGTGTAAATTGTGTGAAAGAATATTGTAAGAGGAGTGAATATTTGAAAATAAGTAAAATATTAAGTTTTGTTAATAATTAGTTAATAGTATGAAAAACTGCTACTTTTACCAAATGGACAAAATATACAAAAAATAACTAAGTGCGCTGTGCATTGCACCAAAAAAAAGAGTTTACAAAAATGAAAACAAACCAAACTGTTGACAGGAACGAATTTGTGGAATATAATTAGTAATGAAAATAGTTTGGAGATTGTGCGTCTGCTTATGAGGCATGAGCAGCCCACAGTGTACGAGGTATTTTCGTATGCATTTCTTCTGTACAACGTGCAGAAGGAACTCTTATTTATTATCCATTTTCTAACCAAAATTTTTATGAGAGGGGTTAAAAAACAATGATAAGCAAGAAGAATAAGGCTTTAACAGCTGGAATCCTCGCTGCTGCTATGTCTGCTACAGCTATGGTTCCTTCATTCGCTTCAGCTGCTAATACATATGCATCTGAGGGCGGCGCAAATGAGTCCTATGCAAAGATGTTCGAGTCTCTGTATGCTGACGTTATCACAAACGGAGAGAAGAACGGCTTCCTCAGCAAGAACAACAATGGTTCAGGATCCTTCGGTATCCCTTACCACGCAAGAGAGACACTCTGTGTCGAGGCTCCTGACTACGGTCATGAGACAACATCAGAGGCTATGTCTTACATTGCCTGGGTAACAGCAATGCACGATGTTCTCGCTAAGAAGGGTGTTATCTCCGGCAGCGAGGGTGACCTCCAGAAGGGTTGGAAGACTCTTGAGGCTATCATTCCTGGCTGTTCCAAGAACGCTTACGGTGCAGATACTCAGTATGATACATTCTGGGACATCGCATCTGGTAAGGTCGGCGATAAGGGCATCAAGGCTGACGCTATGTCAGAAGAGCCTGTTCCTGAGAACTATCCTTCAAAGCAGCGTAAAGGCGGCGACGCTTTCAACCCGATCGCAGCTGATTTCGCTTCTGCTTACAGCAGTGACAACGGTTACTACCTGATGCACTGGCTCGCTGACGTTGATGACTGGTATGGTTTCGGCGGCGGCAAGGGTCAGTTCACATTTATCAATACATTCCAGCGTGGTGAGCAGGAGTCCTGCTTCGAGACAGTTCCTCAGCCTTGTCTGGAAGAGCTGAAGTACGGTATGCCTACAGACGCAGGCAAGGACGACGGTAACGGTATCAAGGCTATCTTCAACGGCGTTGGTAAGGTTCCGAAGCAGTATGCTTTCACAAACGCTCCTGACGCTGAGGATCGTGCTATCCAGGCTATCTACTTCGCAAGCATGAACGGCGTTAACTGCGGCGACATCACAGGCCTTGCTGCTAAGATGGGTGACCAGTGCCGTAACGATATGTTCGATAAGTACTACAAGGCTATCGGATGCCAGAACCTCAACGCTCCTTCTGAGAAGAACAAGGAAGACAGCCAGCACTACCTCATGGCTTGGTATACATCATGGGGCGGACAGCTCGAGGCCAGCTGGGGTAAGTACCAGTGGGCTTGGCAGATCG
>CADBNS010000175.1 GCA_902796065.1 Ruminococcus flavefaciens | reverse complement strand
GAAAGCATTCCTGCGTTTTCCTTCCTTGATATATTTCCTTTCTGACTTCGCCTTTCTGGCAAAGTTTAATTGGGGGAGCAATATTCAGGATTTGCGCGTCACATTTCTTTATGTCAGTCTCTTTTTTGCCCTTCAGGACAAAATATAGTCAAAGCTGATATTTTCTGATGAAAGGATCTGAGGATCATGGATATAAAAAATACTGTCACAGCGCTTTCAGAGGCGTATGGCGCATCAGGCGATGAGTCTCCCGCTGCTGAGCTTGCTCTTGGTATGCTCCGGGAGTACTGTCCGGATGCTGAACTGAAAAACGGAAATGTTATCGGCAGCTTCGGCGAAAAACGCAGGGGGCTGCCCCGCCTTGTGCTGGATGCTCACATAGATCAGGTGGGTATGATCGTGTCTTACATAACCGATGAGGGCTTCATCAAGGTCGGCAATCTCGGCGGTCTGGACCGCCGCCTCCTTCCCGCTCAGCCTGTTGTTGTCCACGGCAAAAGGGACATCAAAGGCGTTATCTGCTCAGTACCTCCTCATCTCAGCGGAGGCGGAAGCGGTGTGCCTGCAATGGAGGATATTGCCATTGATACCGGTATGACCCGCGATGAACTGGCTGATCTGGTGGAGTACGGCGATACCGTCACATTCGATGTGAAGTGCCGTGAGCTGGCTGGTGAGCGTATCACCGGCGGCGCTATGGACGACCGCTGCGGAGTTGCTGCTCTGCTGTACGTCCTTGAACTGCTGAAGGGTAAAAAACTGAAATACAATGTTTCTGTGATTTTCTCCGCACAGGAGGAGCTGGGTGAGCGCGGCGCCAAGATAGGTGCTTTTGAGCTGGACCCCGATATTGCTCTGGCTGTTGATGTCAGCTTCGCATACGCTATCGGCGAGGACGAGAAAAAGTGCGGATTCCTCGGCAAGGGTCCGATGATCGGTATTTCTCCGTCACTGTCCCGCGAGATCTCCGACGAGCTGATAGATACCGCAAAGTCAAACAGTATTCCCTACCAGCTTGAGGTCATGAACGGCCTTACTTCAACTAACGCAGACCGCTACTCAGTCAACCGCTGCGGTGCTAAAGCCTGCACAGTATCCATTCCGCTCAGAAATATGCACACTCCTGCGGAAGTCATCGACCTGCGCGATGTGAAGCAGACCGCAGAGCTTATCGCAGCATTTATCAGGGAGGCGTAATTATGAAGGAACTGCTTAAAGAATTATGTATGGCAAACAGCGTTTCCGGTGACGAGAACGCTGTCCGTGAGCTGATAATCAGCAGGATTGACGGCTTCTGTGAGTATTATACCGATAATCTGGGAAGCCTTGTATGCTTCAAGAAGGGTAAGAATAAACCTGCGAAAAAGCTGATGATCTGCGCTCATATGGACGAGGTCGGCTTCATCGTTACCTCCGTGCGCAGCGACGGTACCCTCACTTTCGGTGAGGTTGGCGGTGTCGATGCGGCTGTTGCTATCGGCAGACAGGTCGTAGTGGGAAAGAAGGCTATCGGCGGAGTTATCGGCTCTACTGCGATTCATAACCTCTCAAAGGAAGCCCGTGAGAAAGCTCCCTCTATGGACAGCCTCTACATAGACATCGGCGCTGAGGATAAGGCTGATGCGGAAAAGTACGTATCCCCCGGTGACTGCGTGTACTTCGCTTCTGAGTTCACTGAGCTGGGCGACAGACGCATTAAATCTAAGGCTATCGATGACCGCGCAGGCTGCGCGATGATGATCGAGATGATCCGCGGTGAGATAGAGTATGACACTTACTTCGTGTTCAATGTGCAGGAGGAGATCGGTCTGCGAGGATCAGCTGCAACTGCTTTTGCTCTTGCTCCTGATTTCGCCATTGTCCTTGAGGCTACAACTGCCGCTGATATTGACGGTGCTTCCGGCGAAAAGCGCGTGTGCGAACTGGGGTGCGGTCCTGTAGTGGGCTTCATGGACAGGCGTACTGTCTACGACAAGGAGCTCTACCGCCTCGCTTTCTCCCTCGCCGAGGAGAACGGCATTCCCTGCCAGACCAAGACCATGATAGCAGGCGGCAATGACAGCGGTGCTATCCACATCAGCGGCAAGGGCGTCCGCACTATCGCGGTATCCGTCCCTTGCAGATACCTGCACTCGGCTTCCTGCGTGATCGAGGAGGCGGATATGGATAATTCGCTGAAACTGGTAAAACTGCTTTCCAAGAGGATACCGGAATTATGATAAAACAAATACTGCATGAGGACGATCTGGACCGCGAAATGCTGCTGAGATCACTTTGCGGAAGAAAGATGCTTGCGTATATGAAGGCATACGGCCCGGGATACGATTTCTGCCGGTTTTACCAGGTTACTGACGAGACCGGTGTGGGATATATGTTCATTATGAACTCAACGCTGATAATCTGCGCGGACGGTGAACTGGAAGCTACTGAGGAACTGGAAATGTTCATCGCTATGAACCTGCCCTTCCGCGTTGAGGGCGACCAGAAGATACTGCGCGGTATCAAGGACCGTACCCACTATCAGGTGCTTAACCGCACCGTTTTTGAACTCATCCCAGATGAGAACAGCTATAAATTCGCCGAGGAGTATGTGGACTTCGACCCGTATCTCCCGGACGTATACAAGATTCTCAGTGAGGGATTCCCGAATATCGCGGATTTCTCTCTGTGGTACACCGATACCTCTCACAGATGCAGACACGGTATCAGCAGAGTGTTCACCTACCGCAACAGCACTACCGCTTCTGTGGTGTTCGATATTGACAATGAGGTGCTCATCGGACAGGTGGCAACTGCCGTGGCTGCACGAGGCAGCGGATATGCCCGTGAGTTCCTGAAATGGCTGGCTCTGTTCCTCAATAATCTGGGAAAGAGAGCTTTCCTGCTGGCACTGGATATTCGCGTCAGCTTCTACCGTGAGATAGGCTTCAGAGAAGTAGAAAAAGAAATTGTCCTTGAACGCATCGGCGTGGAGAAGGACAGCTTAACGAAAGGACGACTTGCAGATGAACGATAGGATAAATGAGATATACGGCTTTTCACCAAAGCTGGCGGAGCTTGCTGCTAAAGCTGAGAATGCCTGCGCGGATTCGTTCCGCAGTATCGAGGAGACCGCTGAGTACTGCGGCGCTAAGGTGCTGAAGGCTTTCTCCGATAACAGAGTCAGCGAACCTTGCTTTTACGGCTCTACAGGCTACGGCTACGGCGATATTGGCCGCGAGACTATTGACAAGGTGTTCGCACAGGTGCTTGGTACCGAGGACGCTCTGGTGCGCTTCAACTTCGTTTCCGGTACCCATGCACTGTCAGTTGCGCTGTTCGGTGTGCTCCGTACAGGGGATAAGATCGTTTCCATAACCGGTAAACCCTACGATACCCTCGAGGAGGTCATCGGACTTGCCGGAGATAAAGGCAACGGCTCCCTGATGGACTACGGCGTGGAGTACGGACAGGTGGACCTGAAAGCTGACGGTACTCCCGATTATGACCGCATCACTGAGGCTGTAAAGGGTGCTAAGGTGGCGTATATCCAGCGCTCAAGAGGCTATTCCCTCCGTCCGGCTTTCACTGTTGAGGACATCGGGAATATGATAAAGGCTGTGAAAAAAGGCAATCCGGACGCCGTTGTAATGGTCGATAACTGCTACGGTGAGTTCGTTGAGGAGCGCGAGCCTTCACAGGTGGGCGCTGATATTATCATAGGCTCACTTATCAAGAATGCCGGCGGCGGTATCGCACGTACAGGCGGTTACATCGCCGGACGCGCTGACCTCGTTGAACTCTGCTCCTATCGACTGACCTGCGTTGGCATGGGCAAGGAAGTCGGCTGCACACTGGGTATGAACCGCGAAATGCTCCTGGGACTTTTCTTTGCTCCTGATGTGGTATGCTCAGCTGTCAAGACCTCCGCTTTTGCCAGTGAGCTGTTCACTATGCTGGGATTCAATTGCTCTCCGCGCAAGGACGATAAACGCGGTGATATTATAACTGCCGTACAGCTGGGCGATGAGGCTCACCTGACTGCATTCTGCCGCGGTATTCAGAAGGGCGCTCCGGTCGATTCCTTCGTAACTCCCGAGCCGTGGGATATGCCCGGATATACCAGCCAGGTAATTATGGCTGCCGGTGCGTTCACTATGGGCGCTTCAATTGAGCTGTCAGCTGATGCGCCTATCCGTGAGCCGTTCGCTGTGTGGATGCAGGGCGGTATAACCTATACCTCCGGCAAGCTGGGCGTCATGCTCGCT
>CADBNS010000174.1 GCA_902796065.1 Ruminococcus flavefaciens | reverse complement strand
GTCGCCCTTCAAGGATTTTTAACGCAGTCACCGGCAAAATTTGACGAAAAGACGTGCATGAATCCCTATGTGGACAGGTTCTAATAACAGCTAAACAGTAATGAGTGGGACTGCAGCAGGCATTATGGGTTGAAAACATAAAAGCACGGGCATTTAAGTATAAGAACAATATGAATAAATGGTTAATATTGCTAATGAATATTATTATTTATTTCTATTGATTTCTGTTCAAATTTATTGTACAATATATATATACGCAGTTTTGAAAAAATATACACAGCGGAAATAATAATATATTGAAAAGGAGGCGAAAGGTACGAGCAGAGCAAGGATAGCAGTAATAGTAGCCGGAATAGACCAGAGCTACCAGTCAGCGGTGCTTCGTGGATTACAGGCAGGAGCCATAAGCTGCGGAGCTGATCTGGCAGTATTCGTGTCATTCAGCGGAACAATGGGAAATCCGCATCATGACGCAGGAGAGCTCAATATCTTTCGGCTTCCTGAGCTTAGTGAGTATGACGGAGTAATACTCATGACTAACACGATAGATTATCCGCCGGTGGTGCAGAGGATACACGATCGGGTAAAGGAATCTGGAATACCGGCGATAAGCATAGACAATGACGTACCGGAGTTTCTTCACATCGGCATAGACAACAGGAAGGCGATGCGCAGGATCACGGAGCATTTTGTCAAGCATCACAGATTCAGCAGATTCGCATACATATCCGGCCCCGAGGATAATACGGAGAGTATCGACAGACTCGAGGCATTCCGTGAGGTGCTTCAAGAGAATGGGCTGAGCATAGACGATGACCGAATATACTACGGTGATTTCCGTGGTCCCGCGGGCAAAGCGGCAATAGAGAAGCTGCTTGCATCGGGACAGCCTTTGCCGGAAGCGGTGATATGTGCCAATGACGTAATGGCGGCATCAGCGGTCAATGCCCTTGAGGAGGCGGGATACAGCGTACCTGAGGACATATCGGTATCCGGATTTGACAATACCTACAGCGGTCACAATTTCCGTATAGAGCTGACCACAGTAGACAGACCGCTTTACCGATCGGGGGAGCTTGCCTGCCGAATGCTGTGTGAAAAGATAGGCGGAAAAGAGCCGGAAGAGCGCAGTGTGATACTTGAGATGCATCCGCGGTTTGCGGAGAGCTGCGGCTGTTATGACAGTGACGCCGGAGATATATCGCATATCAAGGAGCTCAACTACAGCAATTACAGTACCATAGAGAGTATGCGTACATTTACGGAATACTTCAACAAGCTGTCGAGCAAGCTGGTAGGGTGCAACAGCTTTGACCAGTATATCTCGGAGCTGAAGCTGTTCATAAAAGCTATGGATCCGAAGGAGTTCTACTTCTGCCTGTGTGAGAACTGGGACACAGAGACGGAGCTGTACAACTACAGTGACGGCGGCTCGCGCAAGAATGTGCCGACGGAGTTCACAGAGAGGGCAGAAGTACGCATAGAGTACAGGGACGGAGAGTTCCGGAAAGAGCGTATCATAAGGTCAGCGGACGTTATACCGGACTGGAAGGATAACGGAAGAGAAGGCGGAAATATGTATTATGTAGTGCCGCTGCATTTTGGAGAGAGATGTCTTGGCTTCATGGTGCTGCTGAACAATAAAATATCGCTGACGAATTCGATGTTCCAGTCGTGGTGCATCACGATAAGCAACTCGCTGGAGAACATACGCAAGCTGTTGTGCCTTGACTACGCGGTAAACAGGCTGGAGAAGCTGTATGCAAAGGACACATTTTCCGGAATATACAACCGCAACGGCTTTATCAGAGCGACGAAGGGGATATACAGGCAGTGTATAGAGCAGCAGCGAAATATAATGCTGATGTTCATAGACCTTGACGGGTTGAAGAAGATAAACGACACCTATGGACACGACATGGGAGACAACGCCATAAGCGGGATCGCGCACGTACTGCGGAAGGTATGCACAAAGAACGAGGTATTCTGTCGTTTTGGCGGAGACGAGTTCATAGTATTTGCCGCAGATGCAGATGAAGAGTATGCAGCAGACCTTATCGGGCGCATCAACGAGCGTATAAAGGAGATCAACAGCAGTGAAGACAATCCCTATGAGCTGAGTGCGAGCGTAGGCTATGTAATAGCGAAGCCTGATGAAGAGGCAGACATATTCAAGTTTGTGACACAGGCGGACAAGAAGATGTACATAGATAAGCGTCGCAAGAAGCGTGAGCGTGACAAGATGACATAAAGAAATAGCCCCGGAGCTGACGGAAAGAGCCAGCATCGGGGCAATATTTTTCATTTATCACACATTAAGGGAAATAGTTTTGCCGCTTGGAGAGTAGGGGACAGTTTCAACGCCGCATTTGGAAAAGAGGATCACTGAAGCTTTAACGCCTTCAGTGCCGGCGTACTTGTTATCGTAGTAGACGACACGTTTGATACCGGACTGGATAATAGCCTTTGCGCACTCATTGCAGGGGAAGAGGGTAACATAGAGAGTGCAGCCGGAGAGCTTACCGCTGCTGCTGTTGAGGATAGCGTTTAATTCAGCGTGGCAAACGAAGGGGTACTTGGTATCGAGGGCGGAGTCACCGGTACGTTCCCAGGGCATCTCGTCATCGTTGCAGCCGGTGGGCATACCGTTATAACCGACGGAAACGATCTTATTCTCGCAATTGACGATACAAGCGCCGACCTGAGTGGAGCTGTCCTTACTGCGTTCAGCGGAGAGCATAGCGATGCCCATGAAGTACTCGTCCCATGATATATAATCAGTTCTTTTCATAGAGATCTCCTTAAAAACAAGATTAGAAGTTACTATTGCTTCCAATAAACTTTGCCAAAAAGGCGAAGTCAGAAAGGAAATATATCAAGGGAGGAAAACGCAGGAATGCATTCGCAAATCAAGTTTTCTGACGCAGATAAATTTTCTTTATGATGAGCATTGGCTGGCAAGGTTTAGTTGGGGGAGCGATAATATATTATACCACAGTTCAGTGGTTAATGCAATAATAAAATTGCGGATAAAAGGGTGAAGTGAGAACCTGTCCACATAGGGTGAATGTACGGATTTTCAGGCATAATTTTGTCGGTGACAAGGCAAAAATCCGCCGACGGGCTGTCG
>CADBNS010000173.1 GCA_902796065.1 Ruminococcus flavefaciens | reverse complement strand
TGGTTGGGGTGGAAGGATTTGAACCCTCGAAATGACGGAGTCAGAGTCCGTTGCCTTACCGCTTGGCGACACCCCAGTTTTTCGTTCGCTGTGTCATTCAGCTTTATTATTATAGCACTCCTGTTTTTAAATGTCAAGTGTTTTAGAAATATTTTTTTGTTTTAATTATTGTAATCCCCTTGAAAAATAATACATTACATTATATAATATAATATAGGGGGATTATTGACCACTTTTCAGTTTTGTCTCCCTTCACATTTATACCTTCTTGCCGGTCTTTTTCCCACCGGCTTTTATATGTTTTTTAGTCTCTCTCAGCAAAAGGAATGTTATAATGAAAAAAATGTATTTTATTGTCAATCTCGTTGCTGGACGCGCTGATATAGGCGATAAGCTCGGCGAGATAATCGACGAATTCAATAAATCTGATTATGAGGTCACTGTCTATGTTACCCAGACCAGCGGCGATGCGGCTGAAATGTCACGCTATGCCTGCGAGAATGGCTACGACGTCCTTGTTTGCGCCGGCGGCGATGGTACCCTCAGTCAGTGCCTCCAGGGTGTTATGGAGTGCCAGCGGCGTATTCCTATCGGCTATATCCCTGCCGGCTCTACCAATGACTTCGCACGCAGTCTCGCTATCCCTAAAACTACCATGGATGCCGTTCGCTGGATAACGCATGGTAAACCGGCTAAATGCGATGTCGGTGGCTTCAATAACGAGTACTTCTCTTATATCGTCGCTTTCGGTGCCTTCACTAATGTCACCTATGAAACCTCTCAGCAGCTCAAAAATATTTTCGGTCACTCCGCTTATATCTTCAGCGGTCTTATGCAGCTTACCAGTATCCGCTCTAAAAGAATGCGCATTGAGTATAACGATGAGGTCATTGAGGACGACTTCATCTTGGGTATGGTCACGAATTCCTCTTCTGTTGCAGGTCTGCTCTCGATGAATGACTTCCTTCTCGATGACGGTCAGTTTGAGGTCATTCTTATTAAAAAGCCTACCAATATCGTGCAGCTCCAGCAGATACTCAGCTCTCTTATCAATATCTCTGAGGAGATAAACAAGGACTATATCAAGTTCTTCCGCACCGATAAGATCACCTTTACTTCCCTCAGCGATGAGCCTATCACTTGGACCCGCGACGGCGAGTACGGCGGCGATTCCCATGTTAATACTGTTGTTAACTACCACCGCGCTGTGGAGTTCATTGTGGGCCCTGCTGATGATGAGAAGTTCCAGGAGCCTACCGGCGCTATGACTATCGACCTTTCTGATGCTCTGTGATTTAATCAACGCTTCTGAGGAGAATCCTATGAATACGATAATTACCGATATTCTCTCTAAGGCAGGCTGGTTTGAAGGCCGCAAAAGTGATATTTCTGATTATATGCAATGGTTCGCAGATGAAGGGTATGATCCGCCTTTGCGGGTAGTTGATTTTCTGCTTGAGTTCGGCGGCCTTGAACTTCATATCCCTTTTCATAGAAAACATCACGTGGAGCGCTTCTTTCATACAGTTTTATTTGATCCGGAGGAAAATGGTTTCGAGTTTGAATTCATAAACAAGTATAATGACTTTTTGAATGTTTCCCTGTATCCGGTCGGTGTTTCATCGGTAGTGCCTGATGTTTTTATGGATCAGAATGGTGCGTTCTATCTGATGTATGGCGATATTGGCACAAAATGCGGGGATTCGCTTGAGGAGTTTGTTACCATAATAATGAATAATGATGTCCCATGGCTGGGCAGGGCATACTGATACTGAATTATGCAGGTATGAAAAAAGTCTGAATGCAATTGCGTTCAGACTTTTTCGTTATCCTATTTCTCTTCCTGCTGTCCAAGCAGCTTGTACAGTATTCCGTAAAGCGACTTCGCTTCGTCCGGCGTCAGTGTGATACAATTGCCTATCTTCGCAGGTACCTCCGATGCCCGCTCTTTCAGTGCCTCTCCGGATTCGGTGATCTCTACCAGCAGTACACGCTCGTCTTCCTGACTGCGATACCGCGTTACAAATCCCTTCGCTTCAAGACTTTTCAGCACCGGCGTCAGTGTGCCGGAATCAAGAAACAGCTTCTTGCCAAGCTCCTTGACACTGATCTTCTTGTGCTCCCAGAATACCATCATCGTGATGTACTGAGTGTACGTCAGGTCTATCTTTTCAAGATACGGCCGGTATTTCTTGATTATCTCACGGGAACAGGCGTACAGCGGAAAACACAGCTGGTTCTCCAGCTTCAGACTGTCGTACTTTTCGCCCATTTTGCGCTCCTTTCCTTATGCAGAGACTTCTTCGTATGCGGCACGTACTGCTAAACATAACTGATCTGCGCAGGAGGTAGGACGTCTGCCGCAGGTGTTGCCCTTCAGCTTCGATTCTATCTGCTCTACTGTCCAGCCGTCTACCAGCTTCGATATTGCTTTCAGATTTCCGTTGCAGCCGCCGTGAAATACAATGTTTGTTATGACGTTGCCCTCAATGTGAAAGCTGATCTGCTGTGCACAGACCATTGTTGTTGTGTAGGTATAATCCATGATTTTATCCTCCTTCTCTTTTCTCATTCATCTTCCATAGTGTAACGACGCATATAATTGCGTCCAATTAAATTTTACCACGTTGCGCTCCGTTTGTCAATACCTTTTTACTTTTTTATTGCTCCCCCAATTAAACTTTGCCAGAAAGGCGAAGTCAGAAAGGAAATATATCAAGAAAGGAAAACGCAGGAATGCTTTCGCATTTCAAGTTTTTCTGACGCAGATATATTTTCTTTATGTTGAGCATTGGTTGGC
>CADBNS010000172.1 GCA_902796065.1 Ruminococcus flavefaciens | reverse complement strand
CCTGTTTACGCTGACCCGGGTTCAAACCACTGGATCGGTAACCAGGTATGGTCAACTCAGCGTCTTGCTGAACTTTACTACTATGTAGTTAAGGACGGCGACCTTTCTAAGGGCGAGACATACGGCGGCCTCTCACTCCAGGAAGCTCTCGAGGCTCTCCTTGACAGATGGGTTGAGTGGTTCGTTGAGAATACACAGATCGGTTACACAGATGAGGACGGCAATGAGCTTCCATACGCTATTCCTTCCAGCCTTGACTGGACAGGTAAGCCTGCTTCATGGGATGGTAAGTATGATCCTAAGGCTAACGATGGTCTCTCATGCAAAATCACAGCTTACGGCATGAGCGATACAGGTTGTGTATCTTCACTCTGTAATACTCTCATTTACTACGCTAAGGCACACAATGTTCCTGCTTCTGCAGCTATGACTGATGACAACACAGATCTCGCTGCTAAGGGCCTCCGCCTTGCAAACCTCCTTATGAGCGCTCAGTGGGAGCTTGCTCGTGACGAGTACGGTCTTGCATTTGAAGAGAGCAACGGAAGCCTCAAGCGTGTATTCGAGCAGGAAGTATTCATTCCTACTGAGTACGAGGGCACAATGCCTGATGGTTCTGTTCTGAGGAACGGCGCTACATTCAGCTCTATCCGTGAGAGCTATGCTAAGGATCCTATGTATCAGGAACTCAAGAAGGTTTATGATGCTGATAAGTCTACTGAGGGCTACAAGTATAAGCTCCACAGATTCTGGCATATGGGCGATGTAATGATGACAACTGGTACAATGGCTCTCCTGTATCCTGATGTAACTCCTGATGCTTCACTCGCTACAGGTGTAAAACCTCAGCCATCAACAGATCCTACAGATGCTCCTACAGATCCTACAGATGCACCTACAAAGCCAGGCTCAACAGCTACACTCTACGGTGATGCTAACTGCGACGGTAAGGTAACACTTTCTGACGCTCTGGCTATCCTCCAGTTCATTGCTAACGAGGACAAGTATCCTCTTACAGCTGAGGGACAGGCTAACGCTGACTGCGTAGACGCTGGTAAGGGTATCACAGCTCAGGACGCTGTAGCTGTACAGATGGTTGATACAGAGGCTATTGCTCAGAGCAAGCTTCCTATCACAGCTGCTGACCTCAAGTAATTTATACTTGTAAAATATTTGCTCAAACGATATAATCAGGGCGGTACTTCGGTACCGCTCTTTTTTGCGTTATAGCCCTTGCAATTTTTGAAATGTCGTGATATAATATAATAGTATAGTTATGCGATTATACAGATTAATATGAAAGCAGGCGATTTGGTGCTGAAGAGTATGACCGGCTACGGCCGTGCACAGAAGATCCTCAGCGGACGCGACATTCTCGTTGAGATCCGCTCGGTCAACCATAGATACTACGAGTACTCATCAAGAGTGCCCAGAACATATAATTACATCGATGAAAAACTGAAGGCTCTGCTTAAAACCGGAATTTCACGCGGTAAAGTGGAGGTATCCGTAACTATAAACAACATCGAAGCGAAAGATACTGAAATAGCTATAAATAAGAGTACCGCTGAGGGCTATGTCAACGCGCTGAGAAGCATCGCTGACGATCTGGGTCTGATCGATGACCTCTCACTTTCAAAGCTCATGAAGCTCCCTGATATTTTCAATATTCAGAAAACTCCCGACGACGAGGAGCAGATCTGGAAGGACGTTTGTGAGGTCGCTCAGGAAGCGCTTGATAAATTCGTAACAATGCGCTCTGTGGAAGGCGAAAAACTCCGTGAAGATGTCATTGAGAAGGCTGAAAATATTCTCGGTATGGTCGGCAGGGTCGAGGAGTTCGCACCGCTGACCGTTGAAAACTACCGCAACAGACTGTACCAGAAACTCAAAGATGTTCTGGAATCCAAGGACATCGATCAGCAGAGGATCCTGACTGAGGCTGCTGTTTTCGCCGAGAAGATCGCTGTCGATGAGGAAACAGTCCGCCTGCGCAGTCATATCGCTCAGCTGAAGGATATGGTCAACTCCGATGAGGCTGTCGGTCGTAAGCTGGACTTTATCGTGCAGGAGATGAACCGCGAAGTAAACACTATCGGCTCCAAGGCTCAGGACCTCAATATCACCAGGCTCGTTGTTGATATGAAGGCTGAGATCGAGAAGATCCGCGAGCAGATTCAGAATATCGAATGATGAAACTGATAAATATTGGCTACGGAAATATGATCTCCGCAGCAAGGATAGTGACTATCGTCAGTCCGGAGTCCGCACCGATCAAGCGCCTGGTGCAGGAGGCTAAGGACGACGGTCGCGCGATCGATGCGACATACGGCAGAAAAACCAGAGCAGTCATCGTCATGGACAGCGGTCATATCGTCCTGTCCTCTCTGATAACCGACACTCTTGCCGCGAGAATTAACGGTACTGGAGGTACTGAAGACAATGAATAAAGGCAGACTTATAGTCTTTTCCGCTCCATCAGGCTGCGGAAAGGGTACAATGCTTGAACAGATAATGAAAGATGAGCATTACAGCTTCTCAGTTTCCGCAACGACCCGCGCTCCCCGTGAGGGTGAGGTCGATGGCGTGAACTACTACTACCTCTCAAAAGAGGAGTTCCAGAGACGCGTTGATAACGGCGAGTTCCTTGAACACGCGGTATATTGCGACAATTGCTACGGAACCCTCCACTCCGAGGTGGACAGTAAGCTGGAAAAAGGCATTAACGTAGTGCTTGAGATAGAAGTACAGGGTGCGCTGCAGCTCCGCGAAAAGAGACCCGACGCACTGTTCATATTCGTAGCTCCGCCTTCTATTGCTGAGCTGCGCAGAAGACTGCACAAGCGCGGTACTGAGTCCGATGAGATCATCGAACAGCGCGTTTCACAGGCAGCAAGGGAGATCGCAGAGGCTCCCAAATACGACTACATCATTGTTAACGACGCACTTGAGGATGCGGTGGACGATTTCTTCGCAGTAATGCGCGGAGAAAGTCTGAAATCTCAGTCCCAGCGCGAATTTATAGAAGAGGTGATAAAAAATGCTTAGACCCGCAGTAAACCAGATCATTTCAAAGAATGAGAGCTGCTATTCACTGGTTATAGCAGTTGCAAAACGTGCAAGAGAGAT
>CADBNS010000171.1 GCA_902796065.1 Ruminococcus flavefaciens | reverse complement strand
GACGTTTTTATTATTTTTACACAAACATGAAAAAATATACCCGTAAAATATTGATTTAAGGTATGATTTGGGGTATAATGATAAATGCACGAGTTTTGATGATCTCAAGAAGGAGGAAACGGCGTTGGATATAAGGCCGGGCGATGTGCTTATAATGAAGAAAAATCATCCCTGCGGCGGAAATGAGATGTACGTTATCCGTTCCGGGATGGATTTCAGACTAAGATGCGTGAAGTGCTCGCGGGAGTTCATGGTACCCCGTAACAAGATAGAGAAGAGCATAAAGAAAGTCAATCGCGAGGAAGAGGGATAGCAGGCGCTGATTAAACTTGATAATCGTATAACAGTTTATGAGGAGAAGATCAGATGTTTGAAAAGCTTGCTTTAATGGAAGAGAAATACGAGGAGATAAGTGAAAAGCTCTCCGATCCTGATATAATAAGTGACAATAAGCAGTACACACAGCTCATGAAGGAGTATAAGAATATGACTCCGATCATAGAGAAGTACCGTGAATACAAAAAAGCAGAGGCATCGTTCAGCGAAGCAAAGGAGCTGATCGATGCAGGCGGACTTGACAGGGATTTCAAGGAAATGGCGCAGGCTGAGCTTGAAGAGAGCAAGGAAGCCATGGAGAAATGTACACAGGATCTGAAGATACTTCTGCTTCCGAAGGATCCGAATGATGATAAGAATGTAATAATAGAGATACGCGGAGGCGCCGGCGGAGAAGAGGCAGCATTGTTTGCCAATTCTTTGTACAGAATGTATACGATGTATGCAGAGTCAAAGGGCTGGAAGCAGGAGGTGCTCAGCGCCAATCCCACAGAGCTTGGAGGCTTCAAGGAGATCAGCTTCTCCATAGAGGGAGAAGGAGCCTATTCCCGCCTGAAGTATGAGAGCGGAGTCCACCGTGTACAGCGCGTACCTGAGACAGAGGCTCAGGGACGTATCCATACATCTACAGTTACCGTAGCGGTGCTTGTAGAGGCAGACGATGTTGAGCTTGAGATCAACCCCACGGATCTGAAAATAGACTATTTCCGTGCCAGCGGAGCAGGCGGTCAGCACATAAACAAGACCGAATCCGCAGTACGTATAACATATCTGCCGACCAATGTCGTCGTGGAATGTCAGGACGAACGCAGTCAGCACAAGAATAAAGACAAGGCGATGAAGATCCTGCGCAGCCGTATATACGAGGCAATGCTGGAGGAGCAGGCAGCGAAGGTAGCGTCAGAGAGAAGGATGCAGGTAGGCACAGGCGACAGGTCTGAGCGAATCCGCACCTATAATTTCCCGCAGGGAAGACTGACCGATCACCGCATAGGCCTGACCATATACCGACTTGAGGATATGATGAACGGAAGCCTTGATGAAGTATTCGATGCACTTGCCACAGCCGATCAGGCAGCGAAGCTTGCAAGTCAGGGGGCGTGATCATGGGAGATACGCTTCTTCTGGGAAGCTCAGAGACAGAGCTTCAGATAGCAGCAAACGTACTGCGTCAGGGAGAGATAATAGGTATCCCGACAGAGACAGTATACGGACTTGCCGCCAATGCCTGTGACCCCTCCGCAGTAGCGAAGGTATTTGCAGCAAAGGGCAGACCGGCGGACAATCCGCTGATAGTCCACCTTGCATTTTTTGAGCAGGCGAAGAAATATACAACGAGAATACCGCCCCTTGCATACAAGCTTGCGGAGCGTTTTTGTCCGGGACCGCTCACGATGGTATTGCCGAAGAACGACAGTATACCGATGATAACGTCCGGCGGACTTGATACAGTAGGAATACGCATACCCTCACATCCGATCATGCACAGGCTGCTGGAGATAGCGGATATACCCATAGCTGCACCGTCAGCGAACACATCGGGATACCCAAGTCCCACATCAGCGGACCACGTAATGCAGGACATGGACGGAAAGATATACGCAGTAGTGGACGGCGGGGAATCGCAGTTCGGCGTAGAATCCACAGTTATCTCATTTGAAGACGAGAGCAGGGTAAGGATACTCAGACCCGGCTGTGTAACAAAGGAGATGCTGCTTGAGGTATGTGAAGACGTAATAATAGATCCGGCGATACTGAATGAACTGGCACCGGGCCAGAAGGCAGCATCACCGGGAATGAAGTACAAGCATTATTCTCCCCGCGCAGACATAATAATGGTAGAGTCAACAGCGGAGGAGTTTCAGAGATATGTAGGGGAACACTATTCAGACGGGGTATATGCATTGATATATACCGGAGATGAAGAGGGTTTTCCATACAGACATCTCACCTACGGCTGCGACAGCTCTGAACAGGCTCATTTCCTTTTCGCCCGCCTGAGAGAGCTCGATGAGATCGGAGCCGAGAGGGTGTACGTCCGTGCCCCGTCAGCAGACGGAGTGGGACTTGCAGTATATAACCGTCTTATCAGGGCGGCTGGATTTGAGGTGATAAGGATATGAACGTATTTGAAGGCGTTATGGTCGTGGGACTTACCGGACAGACTGGGGCAGGAAAGAGCACAGTATCGAAGGTATTTGCAGAAAATGGCTTTGCAGTCATAGATGCAGATGTAGTCTCGCGTATCGTAGTAGAGAAGGGCAAGCCATGTCTTGCAGAGATCTCCGATTTTTTCGGAAGCGGGATGCTCACACCGGAGGGAACACTTGACCGCAAGGCGCTTGCGGGAGTAGTATTCCGGGACAAGACCAAGCTTGAAACACTTAATACTATAATATATCCATACATTACCAGAGAGATCCTCAGGCAGATAAAGGAGCACTCAGCCAACGGAGAGAAGCTGATACTGCTTGACGCACCGACACTGTTTGAGAGTCGGGCAGATGATTTCTGTGACATAATCATATCCGTACTTGCCGATGAAGAGATAAGGGAGGAGCGCATAGTAAAGCGTGACAGCCTTACCCATGAAGAAGCAAGGGAGCGGATGAATTCACAGCTTGGGGAAGAATTTTTCGTATCTCATTCCGATTTCACCATCACCAATAATGATAATATAGACACAGTTTATGGTATCTCAAAGGAGGTATCAGATAAAATAAAACTGCTGCACAGCAACCGCATGAACCCCGTATTAGAGGTAGGCGGCTGAAATAACGGAAGGAGTATTCTAATGGCAGAAAAGAAGAATGCTGCAAAAGAGCTTAAAGAAAAGCTGTTTCTGCAGAGAAAGAATGGTTATCACCGTTTAAGTGACAAAGAGATCGCAGCGAGCGATAAGTTTGCAGAGAAGTACAAGAGCTTTCTTGATAAAGCAAAGACAGAGCGTGAGGCAGCCATAGAGGCGATAAAGACCGCAGAGGCAGCCGGCTTTGTTGAGTACAAGAAGGGAATGAAGCTGAAGGCAGGGGACAAGATATACCGCAACAACCGCGGCAAGGCAGTACTGCTGGCAGTAATAGGAAAAGCGCCGATCGAAGAGGGCGTAAGACTCTGCGCAGCACATATCGACTCACCGAGACTTGACCTGAAGCAGAATCCGCTGTATGAGGATAATGAGCTCGCACTGTTCAAGACCCATTACTACGGCGGAATCAAGAAGTATCAGTGGACAACGATACCGCTTGCACTTCACGGAGTGATAGTAAAAGCTGATGGAACAACAGTTACTGTAGCTATTGGCGAAGACGAAAGCGATCCTGTATTCTGTGTCACAGATCTTCTGCCGCATCTTGCAACAGAGCAGATGACAAGAACAGCAACGAAGCTTATCCGCGGAGAGGATCTGAATCTTCTTATCGGATCAAGACCGTTCAAGGATGACGAAGCAAGTGAGTCAGTAAAGCTGGCGATAATGAATATTCTTTTTGAGAAATACGGAATAACGGAAGCAGATTTCATTTCATCAGAGCTTGAAGCGGTACCTGCATTCAAGGCAAAGGACGTAGGCTTTGACAGGAGCATGATAGGCGGCTATGGTCATGATGACCGCTGCTGTTCATATCCGGCGCTTATGGCGACAGTAGACTGCAAGAAGCCAAAGCATACAGTAGTAACAGTGCTTACAGACAAGGAAGAGACAGGAAGCGACGGAAATACCGGACTGTGCTCAGCATATCTGAAGTATTTCATAGCAGACATTGCAGAGGATCTGGGAAGCAACGGAAGGGATGTCCTTTCAGCATCAGAGTGCCTTTCAGCGGATGTAAACGCAGCATTTGATCCCACATATCCGGATGTAAATGAGCGCAACAACTGTGCATACGTCAACAAGGGCGTGTGCATCACGAAGTATACCGGAGCGAGAGGAAAGTCCGGCACATCAGATGCGTCAGCAGAGTTTGCAGGCAGGATACGCAGACTTATGGATTCCAAGAATGTGATCTGGCAGACAGGAGAGCTTGGCAAGGTAGATGCAGGCGGCGGCGGAACAGTAGCAGCCTACATAGCAAACCTGAATGTAGACACAATAGACATGGGAGTGCCGGTATTATCGATGCACGCACCATACGAGATAATCTCCAAGATAGACCTGTACAGTGCATACCGAGCATTTACAGTATTCATGGCAGACTAAAACTAAAAAGAAAGAGCCAGACGCAAGTCTGGCTTTTTTGCTGCATATACATATAATAGAAAGGACGCTCCCGAAGAGAGCGTCCTGAAAGATTATTTCATACCATACTTCTTGAGCAGATTTTCGATCTTAGTATGTGGATCGATGATCTTGCTGATAGAAACGTCATGGTTGATAGCTTCAATGAAATAAGCGATGTACTTTGAAACATCAACTTCGTGGAACCACGGTCTGCTGAGGAGTTCCGGAGTTCTGTAAGTAAGGTTGGTACCGAAAACGCCGTCGATGATACCGTTATTGTAAGCCTTATCGAACTTATCGAGGCCATTGGTGAAGATAGCGTAGGTAGCATAAGTGAAGATCCTGCCAGCCTTCTTCTCCTTGAGAGCGTAAGCCAGATCGAGCATAGACTCACCGGAGGAGATAATATCATCGGAAACGAAAATATCCTTACCCTCGACCGGGTTACCGAGGTATTCGTGAGCGACGATAGGATTACGGCCGTTAACGATAGTAGAGAAGTCGCGGCGCTTGTAGAACATACCCATTTCAACGCCGAGAACGGAAGCGTAGTACATATTTCTGTTAAGAGCGCCTTCATCAGGAGAAACGATCATAAAGCTATCCTTGGAAAGGTTGAGGTCCTTTATGTCGTGGAGCATAGCCTTGAGGACCTGATAGGCAGGCATAACGTTATCGAAGCCCATAAGGGGAACAGCATTCTGGACTCTTGGGTCATGAGCGTCAACAGTAACGATATTGGAAACGCCCATAGCAGCCAGTTCCTGGAGAGCGCAAGCGCAGTCAAGTGATTCGCGGTAATTACGTCTGTGCTGTCTGCCGCCGTAGAGGATAGGCATAATAACGTTGATACGGTGAGCCTTACCGCTGGCAGCCTGAATGATCCTCTTGAGGTCCTGGAAGTGGTCATCAGGAGACATAGCATTCTTCATGCCGAAGTAGTCATACTTAATGTTGTAGTTACCGACATCGATGATAATGAAGAGATCCTTACCTCTGACAGTTGACTTGATGAGTCCCTTACCGTCGCCGGATGAGAATCTTGGACACTCGACATCGATGAGGAAGCTGTCCTGATCGTTACCGGCGCGCTTGGACCAGTCAACGAGGTAGTTGTTGATCTTAGCGCCGAGTTCGGTAACGCTGTTCATAGCGATGATACCGAGGGGTGCTGCACTGATTTCTGTGCTGAATAAATTTTCACTTGAAGCTGTCATAAAAACAATTCCTTTCCCTGACTAATCGGCATATCCGGCAGGCTTAAACGGCGGACTGAGAGAAGCGGATAGGCCTTAATTCCGGATGTTACTTGCAGAAGTGCTCGATATAGTTATCAATATCGCCGGCAATGATCTCCTTGGCAACGGCCGCGTGTTCCACTTCATTTACGGCAGTGGTTTTGTTTTCAAGTTCCTTATAGACCTTAAAGAAGTGGGTCATTTCGTCGAAGACGTGCTGAGGCAGCTGTTCGATGTCGTCATACATATTGTAGTTAGGGTCATCAAACGGTATAGCGATGATCTTATCGTCTCTGTGGCCGTTATCGAGCATACGGATGACACCGATGGGGTAGCACTCGACGAGGGCGAGGGGGATCAGGGTCTCAGAACAGAGGACGAGAACATCGAGTGGGTCATTATCGTCGGAATAGGTACGGGGGATGAAGCCGTAGTTAGACGGGTAATGAGTAGAAGTATAGAGAATGCGGTCCATTCTTATCAAGCCGGTCTCCTTATCGAGCTCATACTTGATCTTACTTCCCTTACCGATCTCAATGACTGCATAGAAGCTGTCGGGACTGATCCTTTTGGGACTGATATCGTGCCAGATATTGATCATGATGATACCTCCGCAGTAGTGAGCATAAAAGTTAGTTCATGCTCATAAATTCGCAATCTGCTACATTTAAGTATAAGCGTTTTGAGTCAGTTTGTCAATAAGCGTGATAATTTTCGGCAAAGTGATATAATTTATCATTATAACGTGTGATTTTTCGTTTTATAATAACCAATTATTGCTTTTTTTTGAAACTGACCAAAAATTGACATGGTATAGGCGGAGGAATGCAAAAAAAATGAAAAAAGTTGGTAATTCAGTTGTAAAATGAAGAGGAATCAGTTATAATAATATAGGTAAAACATAAAGATACATGAAATATAGTGACATATTTTTCGTATTATATAATGGAGACGATAAAAAAAGCCTACAGAAAAGGAACAGAAGAACGGATGAAAAAAAGATATAGACTAAGGTATGACAGAGTAATGATAGTGGCAGCCCTGACGGTGCTGCTGATAACAGCGATACTGCTGCTTTCCCACGGATGCAGCAAAAAGGAGCAGAAGACAAAGGTAGTTCCGGAGGCGGTACAAGCTGAGGTGACCACGGCGTTAGCTGAGGCGGAATACACGACTGCAGCGGAGGCGACTACGACAGCATTGGCAGAAACAACGGTAACGACCACCGCAGCACAGCTGATACCGCAGATAGAGTATCCGGAGTGCAAGGCATCGGCGCTGTATGATGTAAAGGAGAAGAAGCTGCTGTACGGAGACAGTATCGATATGCAGATAGCACCGGCGAGTCTGACTAAGCTGATAACAGCGTCGGTAGCGCTGAAGTACTCAGAAATGAGCGAGGTATACACAGTCGGAAGTGAACAGTGGCTTGTTAATGAATATTCCAGCGTGTGCGGAGTAGTGCAGGGGAATATGGCGACTCTGGGAGATCTGATCACAGGAATGCTGATGGAGTCCGGAAACGATGCGGCGTATACGATAGCGGTATCGATAGCCCGTGAAAGCAGCGGAAACGAGAATATGAGCGATACCGAAGCGGTGAACTATTTCTGTGGACTCATGAACAGCTTTGCGAAGGAGCTTGGCATGACCGGCACTCATTTTGTGAATCCGGACGGCTGGGACGCAGATGGACAGTACACGACGGTAGCTGATCTGTTGAAGATAGCGGAGTACGTGCTCAGTGTACCGCAGCTGCGTGAGATAGTGGGGACCTATCAGAAGACGGTAACATTTTACACGGGAGAGAGTTTCACATGGACGAACTCAAATCTACTGCTTGACCCCTACAGTGAATACTATCGTTCCGATGCCATAGGCATGAAGACGGGAACCACCCTGAACGCCGGAAACAGCCTGATAGCGGCATTTGAGAAGAACGGAAAAGAGTACATAACAGTAGTTGCAGGCTGTCTGACAGACGAAATGCGTTTTGAGCTTACACACAAGCTCATATCGTACACAGATGAAAACTAAGCGAAAGCCTCTGGTGGGACGACCACCGGAGGCTTATTATATTAAGAACCTGTCCACATAGGGTGAATGTACGGATTTTCAGGCATAATTTTGTCGGTGACAAGGCAAAAATCCGCCGACGGGCTGTC
>CADBNS010000170.1 GCA_902796065.1 Ruminococcus flavefaciens | reverse complement strand
TGGGAACTGCAGTAACGACTTCAACGACAGGAGGTCAGGAACATGAGATTTTCCAACGAACAGCTTCAAAAGCTTCTGTCACTCAGGAGCGAGGAGGAGATAAGGGAATTCATCAAAGCCGAAAAGCTGGATGCCGTTCCCGAGGACGAAGAGCTTGACATGGAAGAGCTGGAAGGAGTATCCGGCGGAAAGGACTACGCGGAGTCGGGCAGCTTGATAAGATGTCTCAAATGCAGCTGGAAGTTCTCAGACCCCAGCCACGTTGTCCGCATGACCAATTTTGCCTATCACCTTAACAAGGCGCACTGAGCCGGAGCAGACCCACACCGTTTTAGCAAAAAAGGAGCAGCCCTGCCCGGACTGCTCCTTTCTGTGTCTTTACGACCGATCCCGGCTGAAATTACTGATGGTTGCCCATCTTATAGGAATCGATCATCTTCTTGACCATCTGACCGCCGATAGAGCCGGCCTCACGTGAGGTAAGGTCGCCGTTATAGCCCTGTTTCAGGTTGATACCGAGTTCGCTTGCGGACTCCATCTTAAAGCGGTCGAGGGCCTCTCTGCCCTTCTGAGTCATTTCGCTGTTGTTATTATTGTTATTGCTCATAATAAAATCTCCTTGAATGAAATTGATGCCGTGATAGTATTATGACACAGAGGCAAAAGAATATGATTGTAAAAAAAAGACATAGAATAAGCGAGTCAGGGATTGAGTGATTGGATCTGCAAATGTGAGGTCTATCGGCGGTTCATGGAGTTTGCACATCTTATACATAGAACATTGACAAATTGATAATACAAAGGTATAATAAAACAAAAAGAACAAAGCACAGATACGTTTGTGACAATACATGATGTTCTTGCTTAACACAATATGTATACGCATGATAAAAGAGGAGGTTAATTATGAAAAAAACAGCAATGATCCTTGCAGCAGTTCTTACCGTGTCAGCTGTATTGCCGGCTGCACCTGCCGGAATTTATGATACTGCGTATGCTGCATCTGAGGAAGAGAGCATAACCGGTACATACGGTGACAATATCACATGGGAGTACACTCCTGACCGGAGGCTGATTATAAGAGGCGAAGGGGCAATGCCTGAAGTCAGCGGAAAGAATATTCCTGAATGGTGGAAGTTCAAGGACGGCTTGCGAGCAGTGATTATTGAAGAGGGCATTACTGAGATATGTCCGACAGCATTCAGTGGACTTGATAATCTCAGCTCAGTTTCTCTGCCTGACAGTCTCACACGCATAGGTGATGCAGCCTTTAGTGACTGTAGAAAAATAACAGCTATCAATATTCCTGATAAAGTTGAGTATATCGGAAATGTAGCTTTTATGAATTGCAGTCTTGAATCGCTTACTCTGCCGGAAGGACTGAAAACAATTGGATATATGGCATTTCAAAGAGGCGGAAGATTCAGCAATGTAGAGATACCCGGATCCGTTACCGAACTTGGGGGAATGGCATTTGCAAACACAGGTCTGAGAACAGTGACCATTCCGGATACAATTACTTCATTATCTTGTGCATTTTCTAATACAGCAATAGAAAAAATCGATTTTCCTGAAAGCATTGAATGTATAAACGATACAGAGTTTCAAGGCTGCGAGAATCTTACAGAGATAACCATACCTGATGGTATCACAAGTATCGGAACGGCAGCATTCTGGGGCTGTAAGGCACTGGAAACAGTAGAGATACCCGATACAGTGAAAAGCATCGGAGGAATGGCATTCTATGGCTGTACTTCACTGAAGAACGTTACAATTCCGGCATCTGTGGAAATAATAGACCCGGATGGTGAAAGAGCAGATAAGCCGGGATCTGTTTTCCCGCCGGAAACGATCATCACCGGATATGCCGGAACAGAAGCAGAACGCTATGCCAGAGAATGGGGACTGAAATTCATAACTCTTGAAAAGGAAAGCGGCGATCCGGAAAGCAAGGTCAAGAAGAACTATACATACTACAGCACACTCAAAGATGGTGAAGTTATCAGGGAGTACAAGGCATACAGAGAAAGCGTAGGAATCCCGGTAACAGACAAGGAGATCTCACAGGCAGTGTGGTATGCGGCAAATAACAAGTGGGAAGCCGGCAAACGTTCGCCATTGAAAGAGATCAAAAACGGAAAGATAAGTGACATTGGATTTACTGAAGAGGAAGCGGAAGCGATAGCATCACAGACGGGAGAATACTTCGGATTTGACGATATGCTGGCAGAAGGCGACATAGCGTGGGAAATGGAGCAGGACAAGAAATATATGGTATTTGACCTGAGCCTGCCGGAGCAATTCAAGGATGCGTTAGCGAAGGAGGTACTATGTGAATATATGCGCCGTGATATGGCGATGGCAAATTCACAGTTCGTAAAGGATAGCTGTCCGGACGGGTATGTATATACTTTAGGATCAGCGACCTGTGATGAAAGCGAGCTGCCAACAGCTGGTGATGCAAATCAGGACGGAGAAGTAACACTTGCAGACGCACTTATCATTCTTCAGTATGTAGCCAACGAAGAGAAGTATCCTCTGACAGAATCCGGAAAGAAAGCGGCAGATTGTTTTAATACCGGTGACGGCATCACAGCAATGGATACCATTGCAGTACTGAGGCTGGATACTGGCAAGATAGAAAGTCTTCCGACATTTGAATGATACACTAACAGACGAGAAAAAGGCTCGGGGAGTATTGCACCCTGAGCCTTTAGTTTTAATACACATTAATTATAGCCTGTCAGCGTTTTTTTCGAGGTAGTTGTTAACTGTTTCATCTTCCTCAAAGTCGCGGACGTTGTCATAAATATGATCGATATTCCAGCATAGCAGGTCTTTAATGGAATCGATTTGCGCAGTTTCGCCTTCATCGCCATAGCTGAGGAGACTACCCGAGGCGATATTCATTAACAAATAATTGCAAGCGCCGTCAGAACCCAGGACAATATACATATCGTGGTCACCATCATTGAACCAGTCGTTATAACCTTCGATAAAGTGATTCCTGATAGTATCGAGTCTCCACAGGTTCATGAAAGATGCAAGGGAATCAAAACCGTCAGTCAGCAGGTACAGTTCTTTGAGTTCAACGGGCAGAACGACACCGGTTTCCAGTTCAAAATCATGGAGTTCGCCGATACTTTTTGGAGGAGCAAAAGAGATATGAACGTCATCGGAGTACTTATCGGAGAGTAATTTCAGAATACTGATCTCTTCATTGAACATAGTCGCAACCTTTCTTAGAACCTGTCCACATAGGGATTCATGCACGTCTTTTCGTCAAATTTTGCCGGTGACTGCGTTAAAAATCCTTGAAGGGCGAC
>CADBNS010000169.1 GCA_902796065.1 Ruminococcus flavefaciens | reverse complement strand
GCTGTCGCCCTTCAAGGATTTTTAACGTAGTCACCGGCAAAATTTGACGAAAAGACGTGCATGAATCCCTATGTGGACAGGTTCTAAAAAGTGCAGAGCCTGAAGCTCTGCACTTTTTATTGTTGTTCATCATCATAATCATAAGGCTCATAGGGCATATGGACGACGGTCTCGAAGCCTTCGGGTGTGAGCATAACGATGTCGTTATAGATGAGGTAATAGGCGTCATCGTACTCCATAGTAACGTGGTAGTGGCCGGTAAACCAGACACGGCACTCGATATTATCAGCGACCTCCTCGAGAAAATCGGTGAGGGGATTTACAGGAAAGCTGCCCTCGCCGAAGAGGTCGTCCTGAGCGTAAGTAGGAAGTGAGTGGGTGATAACGTAATCGACGTTCCAGTTGATATTCTGGAGGTTTTTTCTTCCGGTATCTATTTCCTCAGCAGATGGGAGTTCCTCGTCCCACAGTGATTCACCGAGGGTACGCAGTTCTTTGTCGTGGCTTTCGGCGCCGCCGAACACGAAGAAATCGAGTCCATCGATAGTAAAAACGGAGCCGCGCATGAGGTGGATGATATTATCGGTAATGAACTGCACCTTACCGCCGTTCCAGTCGCCTACGGGGAATTTGCTGAGCATACTGAAATTCTCGTGATTACCGTCGATCCAGAGAGTAGTCCACGGGCAGCTGTCGAGCCAGCCGAGCCAGTACTGTTCTTCCTCTGAGTCATTCCACAGCAGGCCGAAATCGCCGCAGATAATGAGGAAGTCATCGCGTGTAAGCTTGGGACCGATGGTAAAGTTTTCCGGGAAGAGTTTAGATATGTCGATATAACCATGTATATCACCGGTTATAAAAATCATAGTAGTCTCCTTTCGATGGGAGCTGAGAGGGGTCAGCTGTTGAAACGTGCGAGGAACTGTTTAACGCGGTCGGAGGCGTCATCACCGAAGAGCTGAGAAGGAGCGCCCATTTCGACGATATAGCCGTTTTCCATAAAGATGACCTTATCAGCAACATCACGGGCGAAAGCCATTTCGTGAGTAACGATGACCATAGTCATACCGTCGTCGGCGAGGGATCTGATGACCTTGAGGATCTCGCCTGTAAGTTCGGGGTCGAGAGCGGAGGTAGGCTCATCGAAGAAGAGGATCTGAGGTTCGAGTGCGAGGGCGCGGGCGATAGAAACGCGCTGCTGCTGACCGCCTGAGAGTTCGCAGGGATAAGCGTCAGACTTGGATTCGAGGCCCATTTTTCTGAGCAGTTCCATAGCATGATCGCGGGCAGATTTTTTATCCTTACCGAGTACGCAGACAGGAGCCTCAGTGATATTCCGCAGCACATTCATATGAGGGAAGAGGTTGAAGTTCTGAAAGACGAGACCGGTTTTAAGGCGGATAGTGCGCAGGGTCTTGTTATCGGCGTAAACGGACTTGCCGGACTCATTTTTAGACAGCATATCGGATCCACAGACCCGGATGGAGCCGCCGTCAGCCTTTTCGAGCTGATTGATACAGCGCAGCATGGTAGACTTACCGCTTCCGGAGGGACCGATAACAGCAACGACCTCACCCTTCTGAACGTCGAAGGAAATATCCTTGAGGACCTCGAGGTCGCCGAATTTTTTTGATAAGTTATTAACTTCGAGCATAGACATGGCGGAGAACTCCTTATTTGTAGTAGCTGAGTTTTTTCTCGATGAAAGAGAAGAAAAGTGTCAGCAGAGTAGCAGCGATGAAATAGAACAGACCTGCGATGAACAGAGGGACGAGAGAGCTGTAGAAGCTCATTTGTTTTTTAGCGATATACATGATCTCCATATAGCCCATAGCGTAGGCGAGGGAGGTATCTTTAACGAGGGTGATTATCTCATTGGAGCTTGCAGGGATAACGCGCTTGAAGACCTGAGGGAGGATAATGCGGAAGAAGGTCTGGAAGCGGTTGAAACCGAGAGCGCCGGCGGCCTCATACTGACCCTTAGGGACAGATTCGATACCGCCGCGGAAGATCTCCGCGAAGTAAGCGGCGTAATTGAGTACGAAGGCGGTGAGTATCATGCGGAACATATAGCTGTCGTCCTGAATCTCCACCCTGTTGAAAACGGAGCTGAGCCAGCCGGGACAGTGGGAACTGGTCCGGAGGATAGGCACGGAGTAATAAACGACGATGATCTGGAGCAGCAGCGGAGTACCGCGCATGATGAGGATATAGAGGTTAGTGATCCATGAAACGGGCTTGATCCTGCACATTTTGAGCAGAGCGACTATCATACCGAAGGGTATAGCATAGAGCAGAGTAAAGAAGAAGAGTTTAAGGGTAGGGGGGATATAATCGAGCATAAGCCCGAACAGTGTGCTGATCTGTTCACTTGTCATGTCAAAACCGCCTTTATCAGTAGTTAAAAATGAAAGGATTGCATCTGTAATAGCATAAAGGGAAGCGTTACGCTATAATAACCCGATCACAGGGAGCAAATCTTAGCTTTGCATTCATTATAGCATACAACGCGGTAGGTTTTCAAGTCTTTACAGAAAAAAAGCACAAAATGAACAGTGGTCACAAAAAGTGCAAAAGAATGAGCGGAAAAGGTGAGAAATTTGACAGGGTGAGGTTTTATTTTTTTCTGAAAGCAGTTGTAAAAAAGCGAAGAATATGTTATTATAATAGGTAGACTTAAAATAAACGGCCCGAAGTGGGAAGAAGGAGCGTAAAAATGGACAATAAGATCACATTTGGCGGAAGCATGACAGCGCAGATAAACTTTGCGATGCAGCAGAACTATGTGCCGGTATTCCGCAGTATTATCCTGACAAACGCCACGGAAGCGTCACTTGAGAACGTAAAGCTCCGGATAAGCTTTGAGCCGGAGTTTGCCAAGGTATACGAGTCGATGCCGGTAGAGCTGAGACCGGGACAGCCGGTGGAGGTATCGCCTATAAATATAGTAATGAACGCGGAATACCTGTTCAGCCTTACGGAGAAGCTGGTAGGAAGCGTAACGATAGAGGCAGTTCAGGGGGACGAAGTGATAGCGTCTGAGGTAAAGACCATAGAGCTGCTTGCATACGACCAGTGGACGGGCATATTATTCATGCCTGAGACGGTGGCAGCCTTCATCACGCCGAATCATCCGAAGGTGCAGGAGGTAGTGGCAAAAGCCGGAGCGTACCTGCAAAAGTGGACAGGAGACCCGTCATTCACCGGTTATCAGACCCGCAGCGCAAACATGGTCAAGCAGCAGATGGGAGCGATATACGCAGCATTGCAGGAGCAGAACATAGCGTATACGATGCCGCCGGCGAGCTATGAGACTGCGCAGAGGATAAGGACACCTGACAGCGTACTTGACGGGAAGTCTGGCACCTGTCTGGACCTTGCGGTGCTGTATTGCAGCTGTCTTGAGAGTATCGGACTGAATCCGCTGGTATGCATAGTGAAGGGACACGCATTTGCAGGCTGCTGGCTGGATAACGAGACCTTTCCGGACTGCATACAGTATGATCCCACAGCACTGACGAAGCGCATAGCCCGTGGAGTAGATGTGATGAGCGTGGTTGAGTGTACTGACTTTGTAGCCGGAAGGAACACAGACTTTGACACAGCGGAGAAACACGCAGCAGAAGCGCTTGGAGATCCGGCAGAGTTTGTATTTGCGATAGACGTTATCCGCACCCGTACCAGTGGGATACGACCGATGCCGTCGAGGGTATCTGACGGCGGCAGCTTCAAGGCAGTAGACTACGGCGAGCGCAAGCGTGACGAGATCACGGGAGCGCCCAGTGAGATGGAGATAATCGGAGACATAGCGCAGTCAACAGAGCCTCGTGAAGTGACGAAGCAGATGATCTGGGAGCGGAAGCTGCTGGATCTGAGTCTGAGGAACAGTTTGCTGAATTTCAGACCATCCGCGACGAATGTGCAGCTGATGATAACAGAGCTGAACCGGCTTGAGGACGAGCTGTCCAACGGAGCAGAGTTCAAGGTGATGCCGATGCCGAATGATATGACCCTTGAGGCGGCAGACAGCAAGATATACGAAACCGAGAACGACCGCGACCACATATCAGCCATAGCAGAGGCGGAGTTTAAAAGCAGCCGTATCCGCACATTCATCAGTGAGGGCGAGCTGGACAAGGTAATGAAGAAGCTGAGCCGTCAGGCGAAGGTAAGCATAGAAGAAAACGGAGCCAATACGATATATGTTGCATTAGGATTTCTGAGGTGGTATGAGACAGACAAGAGCGACAAAGCGCGGTATGCGCCGCTGGTGCTGATACCGGTAGACATAATCAGGAAGGTGCAGGACAAGTCGTACTCGATAAAGGTGCGTGACGAAGACACGCAGGTAAACATCACAATGCTGGAGATGCTGCGTCAGTTTTTCGGCATAGATATAAGCGGACTTGATCCGGTGCCGGAGGACGAGAACGGAGTAGACCTGCCGCTGATATTCAGCACTATCCGCAGGGGTATCATGGCGAAATCCCGCTGGGACATAGAAGAACTGGCATTTGTGGGACAGTTCTCATTCAATCGTTTCATCATGTGGAACGACATTCGCAACAGAGCTGAGGAGCTTGCCCGGAACAAGGTAGTAGCCAGTCTCATATCTGGCAAGACCGAGTGGGAGGGAGCGGACATATCCATGTCGCCCCTTGATCTTGACCGCAAGGTAGCGCCGGCAGATCTGGCGGTACCGGTAGCAGCGGATTCCTCGCAGCTTGCGGCAGTATACGCAGCGAACACAGGGAACAGCTTTGTACTTCACGGACCTCCGGGCTCGGGAAAATCCCAGACCATCACGAACATGATAGCGAACGCGCTTCATCACGGAAAGACGGTATTGTTCGTAGCGGAGAAGATGGCAGCGCTGGAGGTCGTAGAGAAGAGACTCAACAAGATAGGACTGGGACCGTTTTGTCTGGAGCTGCACTCCAACAAGGCGCAGAAGAGGGCAGTACTGAAGCAGCTGGAAGAGACGCTGAATATCGGCAAAGTAAAGCAGCCCGGAGAGTACAAGGCGCAGGCAGACAAGATAAGCGAGCTCAGGGCAGAGCTTAACGATACAATGGAGGAGATCCACAAGGTACGCCGGAGCGGAATGTCGCTGTACGATGCGCTGGTGAGGTATGAGCAGACGAAGGACAAGGGCGGAAAGTTCAGTTTCAGCCAGTCACAGCTTGATGCAATGGATCAGAGCACATACAGCCGGTGGAAGGGCGAGCTGGAGAGTCTTGCCGCAGCCGGAGCTGAATTCGGAGATGTGACAGCCACACCGCTGACGGTATGCCGGCTTGACCGTTGCACACCGGAGACACGCGGAGCCATAGAAGCGGCGCTTGACGAGTTCAGCAGCAGCGCATTATCAGCCGGAGCACATACAGCTGAGCTGTGCGCGATGACAGGCAGCGCAGATATGGACCTTGACCGGTGCCGTAAGGCAGCGGACATAATAGTGACCGCTATGGGTGAGGGACACATACTGCCGGGAGTTATCAGCGGCAGCGACTGGGATATGCGATCTGCGCAGGCAGAGAAGCTGATAGAAGCCGGCAGGGAGCTGAAAACGCTGAAAACAGAGGTACTTGGAATATTTGAGGACAGCGTACTGGCGTATGATGCCAGCGGAGCGCTGGTGAACTGGAAGACAGCGCAGAGCAAGTGGTTCCTGCCGAAGTTTTTCAGGACGAAGAAGATAGTCAGCGAGCTTGCGGCGCACGCGAAGTCAGCCGGAGCAGTAACGAAGGAAAACATAGCAGGACATTTTGTAAAGCTGAACCGTCTTGGAACGCTGAGCAATGATATGAAGAGTGCGCCTTCGGAGCTTACAGGAATATTCGGAGCCTTATGGAACGGCGAGGAAACAGACTGGGAGACACTGTCCGCATCAGTTGAGCTGTCGTCCGCACTGAGGGAGAAGCTGGCAGCAGCGCCGTTCAGTGCAGAAGAGCGTGCAGCTATGGCGAAGAGCGTTGCAGAGATGTACGGAACACCCACCCAGAAGCAGGCAAACAGAGCCAAAGGAGAGGCTATAGCAGCGGACTACAAGAAATTCGGTGCAGCAGCAGACAAGCTGGAGAAGGATTTCATGATAGACTGCAACGAGTTCACGAAGGGCGGAGACTGGTCCGCAGCAGCATCGGAGCGTTCAGCGGAGCTGAAAGCAGCACTACCGCAGCTGAAGGAGTGGACAGGAATAGTAACACTTAGCAACAGGCTTTCTGAGCTTGGCATAGGCAATATTGCGGACAACTACCTGAGCGGAAAGGTAGCATCGGGCGAGCTTGTCAGCGCATTTGACAGTGACCTGTGCAGAGCGATAGTTACGAGCACAATATCGTCCGTACCGGCGCTGGCGAAGTTCCAGGGAACGCTGTTTGAAGAGACCATACGCAAGTACGGGGAAGTGCTTGACACATTCTCGACGCTTACGATAAACGAGCTTGTAGCTGAGCTGTCAGCGAAGGTGCCGACACCGGGAACATCGGCAGCCAGCTCAGAGATAGGCATATTACAGAAGGCGATAAAGAGCAACGGACGCATGATGTCGATACGTAAGCTGTTCGACAGCATACCGAATCTGCTGAGGCGGATGTGTCCGGTAATGCTGATGAGCCCCATATCGGTAGCGCAGTATATAGATCCGGCGTATCCCAAGTTTGATCTGGTCATATTTGACGAGGCGTCGCAGCTGCCAACCTGTGAAGCGGTAGGAGCTATTGCACGAGGCGAGAATGTGATCGTAGTAGGAGATCCGCGTCAGCTGCCGCCGACGAGCTTTTTCTCATCGAACCAGACGGACGAGGAGAACTATGAGAAGGAAGATCTTGAAAGCGTACTTGACGACTGTCTTGCGCTGTCAATGCCGCAGCAGCACTTGTTGTGGCACTACAGATCCCGTCACGAGAGTCTCATAGCGTACAGCAACGCGAAGTATTATGAGAACAAGCTGTACACATTCCCGTCTCCGGACGATCAGGTATCGAAGGTAAGCTGGGTACACGTAGACGGCTACTATGACAAGAGCTCCACACGCACCAACAAGGCGGAGGCAGAGGCGATAGTAGCAGAGATATCGAGGAGGCTTGAAGATCCTGAGCTGAGGAAGCAGAGCATAGGCGTAGTAACGTTCAGCATGCCGCAGCAGAACCTTATCGATGACCTGCTGACGGACGCATACAGAGCGCGTCCTGAGCTTGAAACTTGGGCAAATGAGCAATACGAGCCGATACTGATAAAGAACCTTGAAAATGTTCAGGGAGATGAGCGTGATGTAATAATGTTCTCCATTGGCTACGGACCGGACAAGGAAGGCAAGGTATCGATGAATTTCGGACCGCTGAACCGTGACGGCGGCTGGAGGAGACTTAACGTAGCGATATCGCGTTCAAAGTGTGAGATGATAG
>CADBNS010000168.1 GCA_902796065.1 Ruminococcus flavefaciens | reverse complement strand
GGCATAATTTTGTCGGTGTTGCCTTAACGCAGTCACCGGCAAAATTTGACGAAAAGACGTGCATGAATCCCTATGTGGACAGGTTCTGATAAATAATAGTTAACGGTCGGAGCTCCGGCCGTTTTTTGTTTTATCTTGACACTTCATGACGGATGGGGTATAATAGTATTATCATCAGAAGGAGGGATCCCATGGACCATTTTACGCTGCATTCACAGTACGCACCGGCAGGCGACCAGCCGCAGGCTATAGAAAAGCTGGTAGAGGGTCTGGAGTCCGGACGCCGCGAGCAGATATTGCTTGGAGTTACCGGCTCAGGCAAGACCTTCACTATGGCGAATGTCATTGCCCGTGTGAATAAGCCTACACTGGTGCTGGCACACAATAAGATTCTTGCAGCTCAGCTCTGCTCAGAGTTCAGGGAGTTCTTTCCGGAGAACGCCGTGGAGTACTTTGTGTCCTACTACGACTACTATCAGCCGGAGGCTTATGTGCCAAGTACAGACAGCTATATCGAAAAGGATTCCTCAATAAACGATGAGATAGACAAGCTTCGCCACTCTGCCACTACTGCGCTTGCAGAGCGCCGTGACGTTATCATAGTTGCCAGTGTATCGTGCATATACTCTTTGGGAAGTCCGGAGGAGTACCGCTCAATGGTGGTATCCATACGTCAGGGAGCCGAAAAGCCCCGTGACCAGCTTATCGATGAACTGGTACGCATTCGCTATGAAAGGAACGACATAGCCTTTGAGCGTAACCGTTTCCGTGTAAGGGGCGATGTGGTGGAGATATTCCCTGCTATGTCAAGTGATACCGCAGTGAGAGTGGAGTACTTCGGCGATGAGATAGACAGGATCTCAGAGATAAATGTCGTTACCGGAGAGGTAAAGGCAGTAGTCTCCCATGCGGCTATATTTCCGGCTTCACACTATGTTGTGGGCGATGACAAGATAGAGTCTGCGCTGGCGGAGATAGACCGTGAGCTTGCGGAGCGCATCGACTACTTCACCGCAAATAACAAGCTCATTGAGGCTCAGCGCATCAAGGAGCGCACACAGTACGACATGGAGATGATACGTGAGGTCGGCTATTGCAGCGGAGTTGAGAACTACTCCCGTGTACTCGCCGGACGTCCGCCCGGAAGCACTCCGCAGACACTTATGGACCACTTTCCCGGCGATTTCCTGCTTATTGTTGACGAGAGCCATGTCACACTTCCGCAGGTACGTGCGATGTATGCCGGTGACAGGGCGAGGAAGACTACTCTGGTGGATTACGGTTTTCGTCTGCCCAGTGCTATGGATAACCGTCCGCTGAACTTCGATGAGTTCAACGACCATATCAATCAGGCGATATATGTCAGCGCTACTCCCGGTACTATTGAGCGCGAAAAGACCGACTGCATCGTAGAACAGGTGATACGTCCCACCGGACTGGTGGACCCTGAGATAATCGTCAAGCCTACCATCGGACAGGTGGACGACCTGCTGTCGGAGATAAATATCCGCGCAGAGAAGAATGAGCGCGTACTGGTGACTACACTGACAAAGAAAATGGCAGAGGACCTTACCTCCTACTACGAAGGACTGGGGGTAAAGGTAAGGTATCTGCACCACGATATAGATACAATTGAGCGTATGGAGATAATCAAGGACCTGCGAAACGGCGTGTTTGATGTGCTTATCGGTATCAATCTGCTGCGTGAGGGTCTTGATATACCGGAGGTAAGCCTTATCGCCATACTTGATGCCGACAAGGAGGGCTTCCTGAGAAGTGAGACCTCCCTTATCCAGACTATCGGACGCGCTGCCCGAAATGCTGAGGGCAAGGTCATAATGTATGCCGACAGTGTTACCGGTTCGATGGAACGCGCGATAATGGAGACTGAGCGCCGCCGGAGCATACAGATGGCATACAACAAGGAACACGGAATAGTTCCAAAGACCATCATCAAGGAGGTAAGGGACGTTCTGGAGATAACCTCCAAGTCGAAGATAGAGGAAAAGACAAAGAAGAAGAAACTCTCTGCGGCTGAAAAGCAGCAGCTCATCGACAAGCTGACCGTTGAGATGAAAAACGCTGCTAAGCTGCTTGAATTTGAACACGCCGCATATCTCCGCGATAAGATCAAGGAGCTGAAGGGGGAATGATATGGACTATATCATTCGCAGGATAAAGCAGGAGGAATACCCGCTGCTCCGTGATTTCCTGTACGAAGCGATATTCATACCGGAGGGAGTTGAGCCTCCGCCGCGCACCATTCTTGACCAGCCGGAGCTGCAGATATACATCGATGGTTTCGGCAGTTCCGTACACGACCGCGCATTCGTGGCTGAATCCGGTGGCAGAGTTGTGGGAGCAGTATGGGTGAGGATAATGAACGACTACGGCCACGTAGACAATGAAACACCGTCCTTCGCCATTTCGCTGTATAAGGACTTCCGCGGATACGGCATCGGAACGCAGATGATGCGCACTATGCTTGATGAGCTGAAAAATGCAGGCTACAGTCAGGCTTCACTGGCTGTGCAGAAAGCCAACTACGCCGTGAAAATGTACAAAAAGACCGGTTTCAGGGTAGTTGACGAAAATGAAGAGGAATACATAATGGTTTGTGTATTCGATAAATGAAAAAAAGAGATATGAAATAAAAAACAGAAGGCGGATCGCAGCGCTATGCGCTGTGAAGAGAGGATCGTTATAGAATATGATTGACAGATTAGATTTCAGTGTGCTTGATTTCATACAGGAACATATCAGGTGTACTTTTCTTGACTATGTTATGCCGCAGATCACGAAATTCGGTGATATGGGACTGTTCTGGCTGGTGCTGGGAGCTTTCCTTGTTATGTTTCCGCGCAGCAGAAAGTGCGGTATCAGTATAGTCATGGCTATTGCCGGAGGATTTGTTATCTGCAACCTGTTGCTGAAAAACCTGATCCAGCGTTCAAGACCGTGCTGGGTGGAACCGCTGTCAGATATGCTTATTGCAGTACCGTCGGATTACTCATTCCCGTCGGGACACTCAATGGCGAGCTTTGCGGCTGCTGCGGTGATACTGCATTACAACAAACGGGCCGGTGTGGCAGCTATGATACTTGCGGTACTCATAGCATTATCCCGTATGTACCTGTATGTACACTTCCCGACAGATGTTATCTGCGGCTCATTTATCGGCGCACTCATGGGATTCTTAACCGTGAAGTGTTCGGATAAGTACATATGCACCGGCGAACAGGATATATGAGCCGGAATTGATCTGATGATCCCAGAAAGCGATCACAAAAAAGCTCCGTCCGGACCTGATGGAAGTCCGGACGGAGCTTTTTGTTACAGTAAGGAGTACTGATCTATGTAGTTACCTGTTTTTTCAGATGTTGTAGTTATCCTCAAGAGCATCAAGGAGACCGTATTCAAGGAGTATCTCCTCAAGGCGTTCCTGAGTAAGCGGCTTAGGAATGACGAACTGTGTGTTTTCCTCAATCTTGCGGGCAAGCTCGCGGTATTCGTCAGCCTGATGAGCGTCGGGCTTGTGGTCGATAACGGTCTTTTTGTGGATCTCGGCTCTCTGCACTTCATTGTCACGGGGAACAAAGTGTATGAGCTGTGTACCAAGCTCCTTTGCGAATGCATCTACAAGCTCACGTTCACGGTCAACGTTACGGCTGTTGCAGATGATACCGCCGAGGCGTACACCGCCCTGCTTTGCGTAGCGGGCAATACCCTTTGAGATGTTGTTTGCCGCATAGAGAGCCATCATCTCGCCGCTGGCAACGATGTATATCTCCTTAGCCTTGCCCTCACGGATAGGCATTGCGAAGCCTCCACAGACAACGTCACCAAGGACGTCATAGAAAACGTAATCGAGGTCATCAGTGTAGGCTCCCAGACGTTCAAGAAGTCCGATAGAAGTGATGATTCCGCGTCCGGCACAGCCTACGCCCGGCTCAGGACCGCCGGATTCAACACAGCGTGTACCGCCGTAGCCTTCTTTAAGAATGTCCTCAAGCTCAATATCCTCACCGTTTTCGCGGAGAGTATCAAGTACAGTTCTCTGAGCAAGTCCGCCGAGGAGGAGTCGCGTTGAATCTGCCTTAGGGTCGCAGCCAACTACCATTACTTTATTGCCTCTCTCAACAAGTCCTGCTGTGAGATTTTGTGTAGTGGT
>CADBNS010000167.1 GCA_902796065.1 Ruminococcus flavefaciens | reverse complement strand
GATCTGTTCCGGAGTCATACGAATGGAAGAGTGGTAGGAGTTATTGAAATCCCAAGGGCAGTGGTCGGAGAAGCCGAGGACGGAGAAACCGGATTTTATGGCATTTTCGACATATTCTCTGTCTTCGCCGGAAGCGTGGTTGCAGCGGAAGGTATGGGTATGGTAATTTGCTAACATAGGGTGAGCCTCCGGGACTTAGTCCTTGACGCGGGTAAGGACTTCGGAAAGGCCGCTGCCGGAGTCCGTATTATCGGAGTAAGTGAGGGTAAGGGTATCGCCGTCCACGGTATAGGTGTACTTGACGGAAGTAGCGTTCTGATCGATGTACTCCATATTGACGCTGAACAGTTCGAGAACGCCTTTATTAGCCTCAAAGTCGCAGTAATCGACAACATAGACCATGAATTTGCCGTCATTGATTTCGGCTTCAATGGAGACATTTTCGGGCAGCATACCGAGGTTAGTAGAAATGAGCTTGATATAGGAGCCGCTGACCATTTTGTATCTGCCGTTGAGACCCTTACCGTTGTCAGTGCGTTCGAGGGTCATAATATCGAGGGTCTCATCGAAGTCATCGTAGTGGTGGGAAATAGTAATTTTATCATCGCTGATATTGACATCGCCGTCAACGAGGTCCACGCCCTGCACAGTGACGCTGCCGTCCTTAGCGAACTTAACGGAATCGGACATATCCATAACGAGTGTGACCTTGCGGTCGTCCTGGAAGGAATAGCCGGTGACATCGCCGAACCAGGTACCGAGGATAGCCGGATCGAGCTCAGCGGAGCTGATACGTGAGACTTTCGAGGAGCTTTCGCTTTCAGCGGGAGCATCGGCAGCGCAAGAGAACAGGCAAGGCATGATGCAGGAGCAGGAAAGCAGAGCAGCGATAAATTTTTTCATTATAAATGACCTCCGTAAAAATAAACATCTCTGCTATTATAACACAGATCCTCAGAAAATTCAATATCATATAAAAAAGAGCCTGAGAAGTAACTCAGGCTCGCAGCAAAAAGCGCATATAGTTTCATTAATTCTCAGCTGAAAATGGTATTAACGATACCCTGATACAGCCATGCTGATTCGCTGGCAAAAGAGAAGCCATGTTCCGGACCGTTCCTGATCTGCATAGTCACGACATAAGAGCCGTCGTAATTGCTGTAGTCGTTGTGGACGGTGCTCAGATCGTCTGACGGAGCGCAGATGCAGCCGGTAATGTACAGGAAATCGCCCATCCAGGTCTCAGCGGTACCGGTCTTACCGTAAAACTGGTAGCCGGCAGGCGGATAAACGCCAATATCGGAGCCCACACCAGCCATGCAGTTTCTTATACCCTCGCGGCACTGTTCGGGGATACTGCAAACAATATCGCCGGACTTGCTGCCATCCGCCAGTTTATGGCTGCTGTCGTTGGTATCGACAATCTCCTTCAGCACGAACGGACGGGCCATACTGCCATGGATAGCATCATTAGTCATAGCGGCAATATATATGGGGCAGGTCAGGACGTAGGACTGACCGAAAGCGGTACGGCGGAGGTCGTCATCGCAGTAGATCTCGATGTTGTTATGCAGCGTACCGAAGTCGCAATCGATGTTCTTGCCGAAGCTGAAATGCTCATCGAGGTCGCTGAGGACGGCATCTGCGCCGATCTGGTCGAAAGTTTTTGCGAAGAAAATGTTGCTGGAGTTAATGAAAGCGGAGTACAGGGATCTGTCCGGAACGGGGTAGTTCGGATTTGTATCGTGATCCCAGTTAACGATAGGAGTGCCGCCGAAATCCCATGTACCGTCATCGTACTGGGAGTACACACCGTGTTTGTCGGCTATAATTTCGGACATTATCTTGAAGACTGAACCCGGCTCAGCGTTCTGGAAAGCCTTGTTGCCGTAGGTACCCCAGGCGAGGTCTTCATCGGTAGATTTGCCGTAGTAGTCATCGGGATCGTAGGACGGATAAGAGACTTCCGCCATAATTGAGCCGTCTGTACGCATCACGACGACGGCGCCCTGAATATTCTGAGCCTGCATATATTCGTAAATAGCGTCCTGAGCGGCAGAATCCACAGTCAGCTTAATGGACTGACCGATTTTTTCGTCGCCGTCAGCTGGAGTAGGATTAGGAGTACGCAGCAGCTTATCAAAAGTGAGGTCGAAGCCCTCGGACATATCCCACAGCAGGTTAGCCATAGGGATTTTATGTTCGGGAGCCGCAGAGCGCACCTCCCTGCCGTTTTCGCGGTGACTGCTCATCAGCAGAACGCCTTTATCATCGTAAATATTTCCGCGCATTATCTGTTCCGCAGCATCTGTAGGCTTCACAGCGGCGTCTGTAGTTCTTACAGGGTCAGTCTTTACGGTATCACCGGAAACTTCTGTAGTAACTGTTGAAGCCGAAGTAGAGTTCTGTACCGGATTCTGACCGGCCTTCTGCACAGTACTTCCGCAAGATACAGCAGCCGAAGCGATCAGAGCGGTAATAGAGCAGATAGCAGCAAATTTCATTTTCATACCAATTCATCCCTTGAGCAATAGTTTGTGCAAAGCGGACGATGAGAGCAGCTCACCGCAGACCGCTATAAATATATCATATCACACCATATGAAAAAAGGCAAGTATCCGGCGGAAATATTTCTCGATCGGCTATTTTGTTTTTCTAAGAACCTGTCCACATAGGGTGAATGTACGGATTTTCAGGCATAATTTTGTCGGTGGCAAGGCAAAAATCCGCCGACGGGCT
>CADBNS010000166.1 GCA_902796065.1 Ruminococcus flavefaciens | reverse complement strand
GGAGTCGAACCTCCGGCCTACTGCTTAGGAGGCAGTCGCTCTATCCTACTGAGCTATTGGGACATAACATATATATTTTATCATATTTCTGTCTGATTTGCAACACCTGCAAATATATTTTATTATTTTAACTATAAATAGAGGGACAGTTTCCCGTCCCTCTGCCTTTTCTCATTTTTTTCTGCCACGTACTGCAAGCTCTACCGCACGGTATGCTCCGTTATATATGCCGGATTTCTTCGCGGTCTGTATATTTTCACACATTCGGACGATAATATCTCCGTTGTGCTGTATCAGTCCAAGCATTGCCGATGTCTCCGCCGCCGTCTGACACTCATACGTTCCGTCACCGATCTCCGCCGCACGTATCGCTCCCCACGCTTCGTGGCCGCCTACGCGCTTTATCATCAGCTTCGGTATCGGATAATATGCCAGCTCACTGGGCTTGGTTATCAGTACATCTGATACCCTCATCAGCAGATTCGTGGAGTATACAGCCGCAAATATATCACTGTTGCAGAATGCGTGGATCCCCGTTACCTCACCGCTATACGCTGCTTCACAGAAACGCACCGTCTCTTCATGGTCGTCAAAATGCTCTGTGACATATGCCTGCATCTCCGGAATCGCCGCTGCAAGTGAGTTCCATACGTCACGGTGGTCGCCGACATTGATGAACAATACCGCCTTATTCCGCTTTATCTCTGGCATCAGCCGCTTTATCACCGTCACGAATATCTCCTTCTGCGCTCCGGCTCCGCCTACGGACATCAGCCAGCGCTTTGCCTTGCCGTTTGCAGCTCTGTCACATCTCCTGCGGCAGTCCTCTGTGATATTCGACACCAACTCATGATCGATGTAGTGGCCGGTGTATACCAGCGACTTCTCAGGCATCGGTTTCAGCTGCCGCTTCTTGTCCATTCCCCTCAATGCCCTGTATCCAAGATACGCGGACGGCGTCTGGACTGTGTGTACCGCGCCCTCAGACAAATGCAGCGCCATCGGCCAGTTATCCGGTATCGCATTCACTACGTTGATCAGTCCTGCGTGTACAGCCGCCTGCGCCGGCCATACGTGTGCGGCTATGAACGGTATGTCCCGCGGCAGATCACGATAGACCGCCGTCATCAATTCCGCTGTTTTCTGATCGGAGGAATTGTAGCTCAGCTGCCGGAAACCCTCACTGTTGAGCGGCTCCCAGAACAGCCGGTTGAACGGAGGATACTTCTGCGATAACCGCGATCCCAGCGAATACAGCCTGTTCTGCTCGCTGATTATCTTTCCGCAGACCGCATCACCAAACGAATGCAGGTCGAACCAGTATGGGTCGTAGCCCATTGACCTTGCTGCCGATGCAAGTGCCATGGATATGCGGTAGTGTCCGAAGCCCATGCGGATATTGCCGATTATTACGCTCCTTTCGTCAAAGTTGATGCCGCTTTCTCCGGAGAGCACGATTTTCTTCACGCCCAATGGCTCTCCTATCGCCGGTGCAGGTTCGCTTGACAGGTGATACACCTTGTCTGAGTCATCTCCGAACTTCCTCATGAATTTTGCCTTGTTCTTAATTGCCTTACGGTAAGCGGTCCGAGAGATCTCATTTGAAAAAATGAATTTTGATCTGTCCATGATCTGCTCCTTTCGGTCAAAACCTGATTGTTATTTTCAACAAAAATCATCGCTGATTTTGATAGATTCTATGAAGAAATGGTAGAACTTTTGCACTTCACTCATTTTTATTCTATAAAGTTATTGACAAATAAAGGAAAATATGATAGACTATCTATCAGATGATACATTAGCTCTCAGCTGATATATAGTCTATCACAAAAAAGGAGGTTTGTCAAGTGGTTAATGATAATTTACCCAGAACTATCAAAAGCCGCCGTCTTGAACGTGCTGTTGAAACTGCCACAGAAATGTACCTTTCTCAAGGTATCGAAAATGTTAAAATGACTGATATTGCTGACGCCTGCGGGGTGGGCGTGGCTACGCTATACCGGTATTTCGGCACTAAAACCGGCATCACCATCGCCGCTATGACTCACCTGTGGTATGACCTCGCTAAAATGTTCAGCGGTGTCTTTGAATCTGAGGTCTTCCTCAGTCAGACAGGCCATAAACAAATGGTCGATCTGATGAAAATGTTCGCTGTCCTCTATGAGGCTCACCCTAAATTCATGAAGATGCTGGGAGAATTCGACCTTTTCCTCATCCGCGAGAACGTCCCCAAGGATATGCTCGTGGACTACGATAAGTCTATCATCAACTTCTACACGATCTTTGAAAGAGCCTATCAGACAGGCCTCAAGGACGGTACCGTCCGCGAGATACCTAAGTTCAAGCTCTTCTACCTCTCTTTCGCACACGCTCTTATGGAGCTGGGCAAGAAGCTCATCCAGGGCGAGCTGCTCCCCTCTGATGACTTCTCACACGCTAAGGACGAACTCGCTATGATCATTGAGACCGCTTCCTACTACCTGCGGAAGGAGTGATATTATGCACCGGAAAACCGCCTCTAATAAAGTCCTGTGGATTTTCGCCATAGGTCAGCTGGGCTGGTCGATACTCTCAGGTATCATTTCCAACTGGATGGTTTTCTTCTTTCAGCCCAGTCAGGAAGAAATTGCTAAGGGTCAGGAGGTCTTTATCCCTCAGGGCACCTTCATCGGACTCACCGCTATCGGTCTTATCACCGCTTTCGGCCGCATCTTCGATGCTGTTACCGATCCCCTTGTTGCAGGCAAGTCCGACAGTCTCAGCCACCGCCTCGGCAGACGTATCCCGTTCATGCGCTTCGCCGCTGTTCCTTTCGGTATCGTCACTGTGCTGATGTTCATTTCTCCCTTCTCTCCCGGAAGTATGGGAAATGCTGTGTGGCTGTTCATCGCGGCAATGCTCTTCTACTTCTGCATGACCTGCTACTGCACTCCATATAACGCGCTCATACCTGAGCTGGGCAGTACGCAGAATGCTCGCATCAACCTTTCCACTTTTATCTCAGTTACCTACTTCTTCGGAACTGCTGTCGCCTACCTCGTTCCTAATATCGCCGGCGCTTTCAGCAGCAGTTTCGGTTACGCCGGAAGCTACCGCGTTACTATCGCGATCCTCGCTTGTATCGCTGTGATTTGTATGCTCATTCCGGCTTTCCTCATAAACGAAAACGAATATGCGGATACTACACCTTCAAAAGCAGATGCGTTCAGCTCTCTGACCGCTACTTTCCGCAATAAGGACTTCCGTACCTTCGTTTTATCCGATATTTTGTACTGGATAGCTCTTACGCTCTTCCAGACCGGTCTTTCATTCTATATCACGGTCCTTATGGGTCTCGATTCGTCCATGACTTTCCCCCTTTTCGCTGTCATGACGGTCATGTCTCTCATATTCTACACCCCCGTGAACATAGTCTCCAAAAAGATCGGCAAAAAGAAGCTGATCGCTTTCGCTTTCATCTTCTTCTCTCTGACCTTCCTCGTTACTTCGGGGGCCGGTCTCATCGGTATACCTTCCCTCGCCTACGGGATCATAGTCGCTGTTATGGCTTCCATTCCTATGGCGATCCTCGGTATACTCCCTCAGGCTGTTGTCGCAGATATTTCAGAGGCGGATAAGCTCGATTCCGGCGAAAACCGTCAGGGTATGTACTACGCGGCAAGAACCTTCGCATTCAAACTCGGTCAGTCTCTCGCAATGCTGCTCTTTACCAGTATAGCGCTTATCGGTAAGGAGATACCTAAGGGACAGTCCGGCTATGGCTCCGGCTACAGACTTACTGCTGTTATTGCTGCTGTTCTCTGTCTGCTGGGCGGCATAGTTTTCCTCCGATATAACGAAAAGAAGATCATCGGCCGGATCACGGAGGGTAATAAGAATGCTTAAACTCAGATCAGTTTCTTTCCAGTACGTCTGCGGAGATGAGGTGTTCTGCGTGAACACGGTTCGGAGCTTCTCCAATGACATCGTAAAACTGGATATCACTACCGTCGGCGATGTGTTTTCCGCCGATATTACCGCAGAGAAAGAGATAACTGTTACAGAACTGCGGGCGCTGTTTGAATATCCATTCAGCGAATCAGATAAAATATTTCTCAACGGCTATCAGTCATGGACCGACAGCCACGAGCACGGCATTTTCGGTAAAATGCGCGGGATAGGGCAAATCCCCGATGAAATATGCCGCAGGTATGCCTTCAGTCAGTACGGTGATTACAGCTTTGCCCCTTATGGCACTAAGGGCGAGCTGCATGGCTGGAGCTACGGATATATCAGGAATAATGGGAATTACAAATTCTTAGGGTCACTCAGCGAAGACAGCGGTTTCACTCGCATCGAAACCTTTGCTGACAAGGGCGTTATACAGATATACAAAGACTGCGCCGAGCTGAGTTTTTCCGGCAAATATGCCGGTATCAGAATGCTGATAACGGACGGTACCGAAGATGAGGTGTTCGACGATTATTTCAGACAGCTGGGCGTTACGCTCCGTCCGGCAGCTAAGCCTGTTTTCGGCTACACCAGCTGGTACCGCCACTATCAGAACATAAATGAGGAGCTGCTCCTCAGGGACTTAGAGGGTATAATCAATCAGAAGTGTAAGGCAGATGTTTTTCAGATCGACGACGGCTGGCAGACTGCGGTCGGTGACTGGCTGTCCGTCGATCACAGCAAATTCCCCAACGGTATGCGTAATGCTGCGGAACGTATCTCCGCAGAGGGCATAACTCCCGGTCTTTGGCTCGCTCCATTCGTGTGCGAGGAGAATTCCGACATTTTCCAGTCCCATAAGGACTGGCTGGTCAGGGACGATAACGGCTTCTTCGTTAAGGGCGGCTCCAACTGGAGCGGATTCTACGCCCTGGACCTCTATAACGATAACGTCAGGAACTATATCCGTGAGGTCATCGAGACCGCTGTCGTACATTGGGGCTTCAGACTGCTGAAGCTGGATTTCCTGTATGCTGTGTGCATACAGCCGCGGTCAGATAAAACACGCGGTCAGATCATGGCGGAGGCTATGGACTTCCTCAGGGATTGCGCCGGCGATGCTCTGATACTCGCTTGCGGTGTGCCTCTTGCTTCCGCTTTCGGCAGAGTCGAGTACTGCCGCATTGGCTGCGATGTCAGCCTCGACTGGGACGATAAAAAATATATGCAGTTCATGCACAGAGAACGTATCAGTACTAAAAATACCGTTCTGGATTCCGTTTTCAGAAGGCAGCTCAATGGCAGAGCTTTCCTCAATGATCCGGACGTATTCCTCCTGCGCAGCGACAATACTTCTATGACCGGCGCACAAAGACAGTGCCTCGCAGAGATAAACTCCCTCACGGGAAGCGTATTGTTCACCTCAGATAATATGTCTGAGTACGGCGATGAACAGCTGAGACTGCTCTATGGCATCAATAAACTGCGCAGCGCTAAGCTGCTTTCAGCTGACTACGACGACGGAATTCTGACTATCTCTCTTTCCCTTAACGGAAAGACAATTAAAAAAAATTACAGAATGTAATAAAAGAGACGTACCCCGGTACGTCTCTTTTTTGGTGGTTTTCACAAGAACAAAAGTTTGACACTGCGCATTATTTATGCTATAATATTAATTAACGATGCGATCGGAGGTGTGCGTTTTGTCAGATGCAAGTGAGATTCTTAAACACGTTCTGAGTGACGATAAACTCAGGTCAAGCAAGCTTTTTCAGGACATGGTCTTCACTGATCAGCCAATTCTGCGCCGCGGCTCTCAGATCAGCCGTCCGGAAACTCCCCCGGAGATCAGGGAGATGCGCTCTATCGCCTATACCCCCGAAGCCTACTTGAAAACCTCTGCATGGCTTTTCTATACTCAGGGTAAATTTATGGAGAATTTCTCCGACGTGTACGACTTCTCTGACGACTTCGTCCGCTATTACCCTACCTACCGCGATCTCACTACTGAACAGCTCCGCGGCTTCTTCTCGTGGCGCACCAGGATCCGCAGCGGCGAAACTCCGCCGGCTCCCCAGCCTTTCATATATATGCTGGCGTATGAGATCATTAACGGCATCGGCGTCGATGAACCTGTGGACGGCTTCCATATGCTCATGAAACTCCGCCACGACTACGGCGCTAACGATAACGCCGTGAAACGCTACCTCTCTCAGTGGCTTACAGATTATGCGGTGTACTACTCCATTGACCCCGCTCTTATCGGCGATTCCCCAGATATTGAGTTCGACCGCTTCCTCCTTACCCTCATAAACTGGGAGGACTGCTCCGATGAGGACCTCTGGGAGGCTATATTCCGCCTCTCTTCCTTCCCTATCGCTAAGTCAGGATTCTATGAATCCCACAAAACTCTATTCAGAAAAACCGCCTGCCGCGTCTTCCGCAGACTTTCCGATTTCTTCCGAACTAAACGTAAACACTCCCTCGTGGAAAAATACTTCGGTCAGCTGTCCGCAGATAACTGCCGGCTCTTTGAGTCCGCTGTCTTCTACGACAGCAGACAGATCCGCTCCGCTGACTATACTATCAACTCCATTCACAGCTATTGGTGCGTTAACGGTCAGTGGTTCTGCGAAATGTTCCGCGGCTCCCGCGGAAGAAACAAAAACCTCGGCGACCTTATCCGTACCGTGGATTCCATACTCCGCGAACGCTCCGGTTCAAGCCATAAAACTAAACCCGGTGATACCACCCGGAATGTTATCACTATCGTTAATAAGGTCATCGACGAGATCATCGAAGAAAAACGCCTGAGCAACGCAAGAAGGGTCGATATAGATACCTCCAAGCTCAGCAGTATCCGCCGCTCCGCCGACTCAACACGCGATAAGCTGCTGGTCGATGATGCTGAGGATTCGGCTGCGGAGGAACTCGCCTTACCTGATTCAGCTGAGGATACTCCTTCTGAGTCCTCTCCGGTCGATGGTTCCGACAACTCCTGCGAATTGCTCAGCGAGCCGGAAACTGCGTTCCTGCGCGCTCTGCTATCCGGCGGCGACTGGAAGGCTGCTGCACGTAATGCAGGCTCTCTCCCATCCCTCCTCGCCGATTCCATTAACGAAAAACTCTTCGATAAATTCGGGGATACCGTCATCGACTGCTCTTCCGATGTTCCAGAGCTTATCCCCGACTATTCCGATGAGCTGAATGAACTCATCCGCTGATGCGAAAGGAGCTTATATGAAAATTCCAAAGCGTATCGCTTCCGCTGTTATCAACTCCCTCAAGGGCGGCGTCGTTCCGCGTATCGGTCTGCCGTATATCACCGTCGGCAGAGAGACCGAGATCGACGCTATGCTCCACGATGTCGCTATTATCGCTGACGGCGGCGCTTCCTTCCGCTTCATTGTCGGTAAGTACGGCAGCGGCAAGAGCTTCATGCTGCAGACTATCCGCAGCCATGTAATGGACCGCGGCTTCGTCGTTGTCGATGCCGACCTCTCCCCTGAACGACGCCTACACGGTACTAAAGGTCAGGGATTGGCTACCTATAAGGAACTCATACGCAATATGTCCACCAAGACCCGTCCCGACGGCGGCGCACTCTCTCTTATCCTCGACAGATGGATCAACTCCGTTATCACTGATGCACACCAGCTGTCTGCGGCTCCTGACGGTTCACCGGAATTCGTCAGGTTCGCACAAAATAAAATTCGCAGCGAGGTCGGTGCTTCCCTCGGCGAAATGGTCCACGGATACGACTTCTCAAAGCTGCTGATACGCTACTATGAGGCGGTCTCAAATGACGATGAGGAGCTGAAGGCTAAGATAATCAAGTGGTTCCGCGGTGAATATCCCACAAAAACTGAGGCTAAACATGATCTGGGTATCAATATGATAATCACCGACGACGACTGGTATGAGTATATAAAGCTGTTCGCTATGTTCCTAAAACGCGCCGGATACAGCGGCCTCCTCGTGCTTATCGATGAGCTGGTTAATATCTACAAGATACCTAACGGCATCACCCGTCAGAATAACTACGAGAAAATTCTCACCATGTATAACGATACCCTCCAGGGTAAGGCACAGTACCTCGGTATCGTCATGTGCGGTACCCCACAGTGCATTGAGGATACACGCCGCGGTGTGTACAGCTACGAAGCCCTGCGCTCAAGACTGGCAGAGGGACGCTTCGGCAGAGAGGGCGTTAAGGATATGCTCGCTCCAGTTATCCACCTCACTCCCCTCAGCTACGAGGAAATGCTCGTCCTTATCGAAAAACTCGCCGATATTCACAGCCAGCTCTTCGACTATGAACAGAAAATATCCGAGGACGATATGATCCGCTTCATTAAGCTGGAATTCGGCAGGATCGGCTCCGGAAGCCATATCACTCCCCGTGAGGTCATCCGCGATTTCATCGAGCTACTCGATATTGTGCTACAGAATCCTGACATAAATATCAGCGAATTCATCGCCTCCGAGGATATGCCCTCCGCTTCTCCCGACAGCGATGATACCGACGACTTCGCTGAGTTTGAGATATGAACCGGCTATTGCAGGCGGTAAACCGTAATATTGACATATAACAGCGAATATGATATAATGTATATTGATTTTATAGGAATTATTATCCAAGGAGGCTGTTTATGGCACATAGACTCGAAGAACGTATCCACAACCTCGTCGATACCCTGCTCAATGACTACAGCGGCAACAGGACCATCGATGAGATCAAAAACTTCGATCACCCCGATAAGGAGATCGTTATCAATATGATATATCAGCTCCGGAAAATCATCTATCCCGGCTATTACCGCAATAAACAGTTCAAAGTTTTTACTGTCCGCAATGACATTTCCATGGAGCTTGAGGACCTCATTTATAACCTGCAGAAGCAGATAAGCATAGTTCTCCGCTATCTCCCCGAATATGAGACCGCAGACGATCAGACCATCGCTGATAAAGCTGAGGAAACTACCTTCGCTTTCCTTGAACGTATACCGGTCATCCGTGAGTTCATCGAGACCGATGTCGAAGCCGCTTTCAACGGCGACCCCGCCGCTTTCAACAAGGACGAGATCATCTTCTCTTACCCCGGTCTCTTCGCTATCCTCGTTAACCGCATCGCCCATGAGCTCCATATCCTCGGAGTCCCCCTCATTCCGCGTATCATGACTGAGTACGCCCACAGCGCGACCGGTATCGACATTCACCCCGGCGCTACTATCGGCAAGTACTTCTTCATCGATCACGGTACTGGTATTGTTATCGGCGAAACTACCGTTATCGGCAATAACGTCAAGATCTATCAGGGCGTGACCCTCGGTGCGCTCTCTACCCGCGGCGGTCAGCTGCTCAAAAATAAAAAGCGTCACCCTACTATCGAGGATAATGTTACTATCTACTCCGGCGCCTCTATCCTCGGCGGCGATACCGTCGTAGGCAAAAATGTTGTGATCGGCGGTAATGCTTTCATTACCAAGTCTGTACCCGAAGGCGCAAAGGTAAGCATAAAAACTCAGGAACTGCGCTTTAACTACGATTCAAGCCGTCCCTCAGAGCAAAAAGAACTCGATCAGGACAACAGCTGGTTCTATATAATTTGATCTGTAAAATCGGACGGCTCTGACCGTCCGTTTTTGCGTTTTCCGGTTGACAGTCTGCCGCAGATATGGTAAAATTATTTTGCAGGCTTCCTGCATTACGCTATAAAGGAATTGATGAAATGAATATTATCCTCGCTTCTGCTTCTCCACGCAGACGTGAACTAATGAACCTTATCACAAATGACTTCATCGCAGTGTCTACCGATGCCGATGAATCCCTTCCGGCTGATATTCCTGCGGAGGATTCCTCGGAGTATCTCTCTGCTGTCAAAGCTAAGGCTGCGGCTGAACTCTACCCAGATGACCTCGTTATCGGCTGCGATACCGTCGTCGTTCTCGATGAACAGATCCTCGGTAAGCCGAAAAATGAAGAGCAGTGCCGAGAGTACCTTTCTATGCTCTCCGGCAGAACTCACAAGGTCATTACCGGCTGCACCCTGATCTGCGGCAGCTCAAATCACAGCTTCAGACAGGTCACCGATGTGACCTTCCGTTCACTCTCCGCTGAGGATATTGATCAGTATATCGCTACCGGCGAACCTTTCGACAAAGCCGGCGGCTATGGTATCCAGGGAAAAGGCGCTCTGCTGGTGGATCACATCTGCGGCGACTACTTCAATGTGGTCGGTCTGCCTGTTTCTCTCCTTAATCAAGAGCTAAGATCCATTATTAATAATATAAAGGAGTAATAACAATGAATTCAACTGCTTTCCACTCTGCGGACATACTTATCCCTGCTGATTCCATCGATATGCATAAGTGGTCCGTTATCGCCTGTGACCAGTATACCAGCGAGCCGGAATACTGGGACGCCGTTTCTGCTGAGATCGGCGGCGATCGCTCTTCTCTCAATCTCATACTCCCCGAGATCTACCTCGAGGACGATAACGTCGCTGACCGCATCAATAATATCCATAAGACTATGGAGCAGTATATCGCTGACGGCGTTTTCACTGAGTACAAGGACGCTATGGTCTACGTTGAGCGCGTCCAGAGCAACGGCATCGTCCGCAAAGGTATCATCGGCGCTATCGACCTCGAACAGTATGACTTCAATAAGGGCAGTACCTCTCAGGTGCGCGCTACTGAGGCTACCGTCGTTGAACGTATCCCTCCACGCCTCAAGGTAAGACAGGGTGCTCCGCTGGAACTCCCCCATATCATGATACTCATTGATGACCCTGATGATACCGTTATGGGTCAGCTTGATACCTCTAAGCTCAGAAAGCTCTACTCCACTGAGCTCATGCAGAACGGCGGAAGCATCGACGGCTACCTCGTTGATAAGGATACTCAGGAAAAGATCGACTCCGCGCTGGCTGCTCTGGCTGATCCCGATACCTTCAATAAAAAGTACGGTCTGGATAACTGCCCTGTGCTCCTTTACGCTATGGGCGACGGAAACCACTCTCTGGCTACCGCAAAGGAGTACTACGAACAGCTCAAGAAGTCCGATCCGTCAAGAGATTTCTCAGATCACCCCGCAAGATACGCTCTCGCAGAAATTGTTGACCTCCACAGCGCTGCTCTCAAATTCGAGGCTATACACCGTCTGGTATATAATGTGGACTGCGACAAGCTCATGAATGAGATGAAGAATGCCCTCGCTCTCAGTGAGTCACCTGCTGAACAGTGGTTCACCTGCTGTACTGCGGACTCCGAAAAGAAATTCTTCATCGGCAATACCTCTTCAAATCTGTCCGTCGGCTCTCTCCAGAATTTTCTCGATAAGTATATCAAGGAAAACGGCGGCAAGATCGACTATATCCACGGCATCGACAACGTTAAGGCTCTTGCTGCCAAGCATAACGGTCTTGCGTTCATTCTCCCCGATATGGATAAGGCTCAGCTCTTCCCCACTGTCATCAAGGACGGTGCTCTTCCAAGAAAGACCTTCTCTATGGGTCATGCTGACGATAAACGCTTCTATATCGAGGCGCGCCGTATCACTGAGTGATTTATCCGTTATCAGCCATAGTGCCTGTTGGGTGCTATGGCTTTTTTTCAAGTAATTTCTGAAAAATTACAAAATTGATATAAAGTTGAAAGTTTACTGTCACAATAGTATTATATAATTATAATATACACCTCCGGGCACAAAACTGTCATAAATTAATCATGAAATATTTCTTGTTTAAGGAATTATTAATACTTTTTTTTTAAAATTATATTGACAAGATGCCCATTACGTGTTATTATATTACTGTACTAATCCATCTGATACAGTGAACGGCATTTTACACAACACGCCTCTGTGTATTTTAGTGATTTCACACTACTATCTGCTGCTCACATTCGTTCAGATCAGATCTTAGGGTATGGAAGGAGAATAGTTCCAATGAACAAGAATTTATTTTTTAAAACATTTGCAGCTCTTTCGTTATCTGCTGCTATGCTCGCCGGTGCCGTTTCATGCGCCGGATTACCAACCGAAATCGCCGAAGCTGCCAGCTCTTACACCATCGAGCGTCAGGATATTGAAAACTATATCAGCGTTTCCGGTAACGTTGAGGGTACAAATATCGTTAAGGTGACCAGCGACCTCAATAATAAGGTCAAGGAGCTCAAGGTTGAGGTCGGAAGCAGCGTCAAGGAGGGCGATGTGCTCTGTATCTTCGACAGCACTGAACTCCAGAATGAATACGACACCCTCAAGGCAAGCTTCGATAAAACAGGCGAAAAACAGCAGAGCCTCCACGATATTAACCAGCGTACCCTCAATAATGCCTACTCCGATAAAGAGGACGCTGTTGCTCAGGCCCAGCGAGCTATCGATAACGCCGTTTCTGCCCGCGATAACGCTTACTCCAAGTACAACAGCCTCGGTCAGAAAAAAGATGAGCTCTATAATCAGTACATAAATTACTACAATGCCGCTTACGGCGATGAGTACAATGAGGTCGCTGAAAGACAGTCCGAAGCCGCTTACGCTCAGTATACACAGGCAGAGTCAGAGTACAGCGCTATGGGCGAACAGCTCGCTACCTACGATAACGCTGTTCAGGATGCCCGCGATGCTTACAACAGAGCTGTAAAGTCCGCAGATCAGGCTATTCAGGCTGCTAAGGACAGCATCAATGCCGAAAAGTTCGACTCCGACATCTCCACTCAGAACCAGCTCGACAAACTCAAGGAAAAGATCGATAAGTGTACCGTCAAGGCTACTACAAGCGGTATCGTTACTTCTATCGATGTTGCTGAGGGAAGCTTCCCATCCGCTTCTTCTATCATGACTATCGAGGATACTTCTCAGCTCCGCATCAAGGTCACTGTCAATGAAAGCGATATTCTCAACGTTCATGAGGGTCAGAAGGCTGTTATTACTACTACTGCTACCGGCGATAAGGAGTTCATCGGCTCCGTTGACCGCGTTGTCAATATCTTCAGCGGTCAGCTCAAGGACGCTATCACCGGTGAGGCTTCCGGCGGCGGCTACTCCGCTGAGATCAAGCTCGATGCCAACAGCAGCGAACTCCTCATCGGCATGAGCGCTAAGGTCAAGATCATTCTCGACGAAAAGCCTGATGTCATCGCTGTGCCCTATGACGCTATCATGGAGGACGATAACGGCAAGCAGAGCGTTTTCATCGCTGAAGGCTCTGAAGGCGCTTATACTGCAAAGAAGGTCGATGTCGAGACCGGTATGGAGGCTAATTACTATACCGAGATCACTTCTGATTCTCTCAAGGAGGGCGATATTGTTATCACTACTCCTAATCTTGTGAAGGAGGGCGAGCCTGTCACATTAGAGGACAGCTACCTCGACGCAAAGAATACAGAGGCTAATGGTGACTGATCATGAGTAAAAGAGTAATTGAGATGAGTAATATCATCAAACGTTATTATATCGGTCAGCCTAATGAACTGCAGATACTTAACGGTATGACCCTCCATATCAATGAGGGCGAATTCGTTGCTATCGTCGGTCCTTCAGGCTCCGGTAAAAGTACGCTCATGAATATCATCGGCGCACTCGATAAGCCTACTGAGGGCACTTATCACCTCAATGGCACTGATATAAGCAAAATGAGCGACAGACAGCTCAGTATTATTAGAAATAAGGAGATCGGCTTCGTTTTCCAGACCTTCAACCTCATTCCAAGAACTAATGCGCTCAAAAATGTGGAGCTGCCTATGCTCTATGCCGGCAAAAACCGCAAGGAACGCAGCGAACGCGCTATGCAGCTGCTGGAACTGGTCGAGATGAAGGACCGTTATACCCATAAGCCTAATGAGCTCTCCGGCGGTCAGAAACAGCGTGTGGCTATTGCGCGCGCTATGGCTAATGACCCGTCTATTATACTCGCTGATGAGCCTACCGGCGCTCTCGACAGTAAGACCGGCCGCCTCGTTATGGATATTTTCCACAAGCTCCACAAGGAACAGGGTAAGACTATCGTACTTATCACCCACAGCCCTGAGCTTGCTTCCGAAACCGAACGTATCATCACTATCAGCGACGGCTCTATCGTCTCCGATACCGGTAATCCCTATGTTACCGATGACGCTGAACAGGAGGTGAGCGCTGAATGAATTTCTTTGAAAACCTCAAAATGGCACTCAGCTCTATTGCTGCCAATAAAATGCGCGCTATCCTCACTATGCTCGGTATCATCATCGGTATCTGCTCTGTTATCACTATCACTATGCTCGGCGATACCATCAGCAAGGGCGTTATGAATGCTCTTTCTGCTTCCGGTATGAATACTATCGACTGCTATGTCACCATAAAGGATTACGATGAGGATAAGACCTACCACCGCACCAGCGACGATTTCATCAGCCTCGACCAGCTGAATACCCTGTTCGATATGTACCCCGGTCAGTATACCCTCAAACAGGATATGACGCTCTCCGATGGTACTATACTGAACTCCTACAACGAGACTATCCACTTCACATCAAAGGGCGTTTTTGACGGTTACTTCGATTATAATAAATTCCAGCTCATCTCCGGACGCTTCCCAAGCTTCAGAGACAGCCGCGAAATGAAGTACGCTGCTCTGGTGTCCGATATATTCGTAAAACAGTACTTCCGTGATACCATTGATCCTATCGGTCAGACTATCACTCTGAACCTCGAAAAGGGTTCGGCTCAGGAATTCACTATCGTCGGCGTTTACCGCTATCAGGAATTCAAACACGGACGCTTTGAACCCGGTACTAAGGAGATCGACAAGGTAACTCCCATCTATGTTCCGTATACCGTCGCTTCTAAGCTCAAAAACGAGCCCGAGATCAGCTTCAGCTACGTCGAACTCCTGTGGAATCCGCAGTACGATAACCTCGTACTGGAAAAACAGCTGCGCGATTACTTCGATAAGGAGTACGAGACAAACAAGGACTTCAAGGTAGAAGTATTCAACTATGCGGCTGAAATGAAGATATTCAGCATCATTATCAAGGTCATCACATTCATCATCACTGCTATCGGCGCTATCTCACTTATCGTCGGCGGCGTCGGTGTTATGAATATCATGCTCGTCAGCGTTACTGAGCGTACCCGTGAGATAGGTATTCGCAAGGCGCTGGGTGCTACAAGCCTGACTATCAAGAATCAGTTCGTTACTGAGGCTATTATCATCTGCCTCATCGGCGGTCTGCTGGGTATAATGTTCGGATTCATCAACGGTAAGATCATCGAAGCTATCGTTCATGCCGTTCTCAACAGCAATCCGGAGTATAAGGACGTTCTCGGAAATGTCAGCGTAGCTCCTTCCTTCCCTGCTATCATCGTTTCACTTATTTTCTCTACTCTTACCGGTGTATTCTTCGGTCTCTATCCTGCCGGAAAGGCAGCTAAGATGAACCCCATCGATGCACTGCGTTACGATTGACACCTTCACACTTTCTCACTTCATGCAGCCCTGTTGTTATCGCAGCAGGGCTGCATTTAGAACCTGTCCACATAGGGTGAATGTACGGATTTTCAGGCATAATTTTGTCGGTGACAAGGCAAAAATCCGCCGACGGGCTGTC
>CADBNS010000165.1 GCA_902796065.1 Ruminococcus flavefaciens | reverse complement strand
GCTTTCGCATTTCAAGTTTTTCTGACGCAGATATATTTTCTTTATGTTGAGCATTGGTTGGCAAAGTTTAGTTGGGGGAGCAATAGTATCAAGAAATTGTGCTTCCCGAACGAAATTCGTGGCAATAACCACCAGACGGCGGTTAAGCCGGACACAATTATTATATCACACTTTCTCCATTATTTCAACCACTGACTGCACACCCATTCACATTAGCGGAAATACGCTTTTAACTTTGTACATCATACACAATCGCAGGCTTAAAACAATTGCCGCACACAGGAAAATATCCGAATTTTTACCGTTACCCTTGAACAGTATGTAATTAATAAGTATAATTAAAATGTGTTTATAAACGCAGATGCTCCTGTATCTGCGCAATTGGAGGGTATTATGGAAATCAGAAAGATAACAGCCGGAGCCGTCTCTGTAATGGTACTGATAAGCGGTACTGCTGCGGCTTCTCATAAGCACACCGATATGACTGCATTTGCCGCTGCTGACGGCGGTTTCAGTGCAGCTGAGCTTCAGGAATACGATACAGCGCCGGTTCTGAGCCTGCCTGAGATCGTTATAACTCCCGAGGAGGCGAAGAAGTCTCCGAATGTGCGTATCTCCCTGTCTGTCAGCGGAGCTGCGAAAAAATACGCTACTGTAGAGCTGTGGACAGCCTTCGACAAGCGCCTGACTATCGCTTCTGACGATACCGGTGCGCCTTCTGCGAATGTAGGAGAAGCGCTGAGCAACTTCTACACCGAGACCCGCTTTTCACGCTATCTTGACAACAGTGCCATGACTGACCTGAACGGCATCAGGATCATCGGCTCAGCACTGGACAACTACGGAAGTGACGGAGATATATTCAGCGTTAACGTAAGGCTTCCTGACGATGTAAAAAACGGCGATTATTTTCCGCTGTCCGTGGAGTATCTTGACCACAGTTCCACCGATAACAGATTTGTCAACAGCCTTTTCACCAATCAGCAGAATGATACTGACGGAAAGAAGATGCAGGCAAAGCTCTTCACAGACGGTATACACAACGGATTCATCAGAATATCCGATGATAAGCGGACGCACCCCATCGGAGACACTAATCTCGACGGAAAAGTAACTCTTAGTGACTCCATGATGGTCCTCCAGTATATAGCCAATGAGACGAAGTATCCGCTGTCCGGCGAGGCACTTGAGAATGCCGATGCATACGGTCCCGGGGACGGTATCACCGGTCTTGATGCAGTAGCGATACAGAAATACGATACAGGTCTGCTGACCTCTCTGCCGGAGAGCGCAGTAAAATAGAATATCACAAGGTCCGACAACCGGCATATGCCGTCAGCCGGACCTTTTTCTGTTGAGCATTGGCTGGCAGGGTTTAGTTGAGGGAGCGATATAAACAATCACCGGCCGGGGCGCATATAATATCGTGTACCATGATACCTGCGCATAGTCCTCAGGAACGAGGTGATGCTATGAAGATCAGCAAGGCAGATATGCCTTCCTACACCTATGCTATGAAGGGGCAAAAGCTGCTCCGCTCACGGGGATTCCCATGTGACGTAAAAAAGCGTGATACCGCCTGCGGCTACAGTCTGCACATCTACGGAGATGCAGCTGCCGCCCTTGAGATACTTGACCGTTACTCTATCCCCTACACCCTTAGCGAAACGGAGGTGCAGTATGATAAATTTTGACAACTCCGCAACGACCTATCCTAAACCGCAGTCAGTCCGTGATGCGGCAGCAGATGCAGTGCTTGATCTCGGCGGAAATGCCGGCAGAGGAGGTCATGAACTGGCGGTACGCACCTCAGAGGCGGTCTACTCCGCCCGCGAGACTGCAGCCGCTTTCTTCCGCGCCGAACCGGAAAACGTTGTATTCACACTGAACTGTACCCATGCACTGAATATGGCTATACAAGGCGTTATGTCCGGCGGAGGCCATCTTATAATAAGCAGTCTTGAGCACAACTCAGCCGCCCGTCCTGCCGCAGCTCTTGCGCGGAATGGAGCTATCAGTCTGTCAGTGGCGCAGATTTCAACAGACGATGCCGAGACTGTTGAAAACTTTCGTCAGCTGATACGTCCGGATACAAAAGCTGTAGTCTGCACGATCGCCAGCAACGTCACCGGACAGCTGACGCCGTACAAAGAGATCGCCAGGCTGTGCCGCAGCCGCGGTATCTGCTTCATCGCTGACGGAGCACAGGCTTGCGGCACTTTCGATATAGCTATGGACGACGGTATCAGTATACTATGCACCTCCGGACACAAAGGACTTTACGGATTATCCGGAACAGGCCTGCTCATATCCGACGGCAGCTTTCCCATAACTCCCATAATACAGGGCGGAACGGGCAGCGCCTCCGAAAGTCTCCGTCAACCGGAGCTGCTTCCGGAAGCACTGGAGAGCGGAACACTGAATATTCCCGGCATCATGTCCCTGAAAGCCGGAATAGACTTTGTCAGCCGCAAGGGTACCGGAACTATACGCGCACACGAGGAGAAACTGTGCCGGCAATTCATCGACGGCATCAGTGAATGCCGCAGCGTCATAGTGTACCGCAGTCCGCAGGCGAAGTACGCGCCAATAGTATCCTTCAACATCCGCGGCATACCTCCCGGAAGGACAGCAGCACTGCTCAGCCGCGAGGGACTGTGCCTGCGCTCCGGACTCCACTGTGCAGCACTTGCACACGCACAGCTGGGAACACCTGAAGGAACAGTACGTTTCTCACCGTCAGCATTCAGCAAGCCGGAAGAAGTAACAAAATTGATCAGTGTAGTCAAAAGTCTTGATTTATTGGAAAATTAGCAAAAAACTATTGAAAAATTCTGAATTTGTGGTACAATAATATATGTGGGACTGTGCGCTTTGCTGCGGGGGAGCATTCCCCCGATACATATTGTGTTCATATTTTCGTACTATTCGCCGTCCCCAGCACAAAATGCAGATCTTACACATAGAAAGGAAGTGGGATAATGCCGTCACTTCACGACCTGAAATATGCATTGTTCAGTCTTACAAATACTATAGAGCTCCGCGATGTGATCGACATCATTGTACTTGCATACATAATCTACCTCCTTCTGAAACTCATCAGAGAAACAAGAGCCGGTCAGCTCGTAAGAGGTATCCTCTTCCTTGTGGCTGGTTACTTTTTAAGTGATATGCTTCGTCTGAAGATCGTATCCTATATACTTTCAAAAGCACTGGACATCGGACTCGTAGCAATGCTGGTACTCTTCCAGCCGGAGCTCAGACGCGCTCTGGAAAAATTCGGCAGGACCAAATTCGGTCTGCGGACATTGGGACTCAACTTCTCTACGGACGAGCTGACACAGAAATGGACAACTGCCATCGATGCGATATGCGACTCCTGCATGGAGCTGTCGTCCACATATACCGGCGCACTGATAGTCATTGAGCGTCAGGTACGTCTTGGCGAACAGATAGAGACGGGTACAATTATGAATGCTACCCCCAGCAAGGAGGTATTCGGAAACATATTCTACCCAAAAACTCCGCTCCACGACGGAGCTGTTATCATGCGTGACGGTATAATCCTTGCAGCTGCCTGTTTTCTGCCGAAGCCCCAGAATGATGCGATCATCAACAAGAAGCTGGGCTCACGCCACCGTGCAGCCATTGGTATGAGTGAGAATTCCGATGCTGTTATCATCGTAGTCTCCGAGGAGACCGGACAGATCTCAGTTGCAATAAACGGTACTCTCACCCGTGATTACGACCGTGAGAAGCTGCACAAGCTGCTGCTGACAGAGATACTCAACAGCACCTCAGGCTCCGATTCTGATATGAGGAAGAAGAACATTTCCTCTATTTTCGGAAGGAGGAACAAAAAATGAAAATGTCAGAAACGATAAAGAAACACCTGATGAAGCATAATTTCTCACTGGCGCTCTTTTCACTACTGATAGCCATAATCATATGGCTCATCATATCAATGACGCAGTATAAATCGATCCCCATAACTATCGATCACGTAGTTCTCAGCCGTGACCTGTCCGGAAGTATAGCCGGTGACAACGGACTTGAAGTCACCGAATGCGATGTTGAAGAGGTATCAGTTTCCCTCATAGGAAGCCGAACTCAGGTGGGAAACATCAAGAACGAAGATATTATCGCATACCTTGATACCGATAATATCACCTCCTCCGGCAAGCGCAAGGTAGAGATAAAGATCAAGAGTCCCCGTGGAATGAACTACACTATACAGAGTATTTCACCGTCCTCTGCCTCTGTGGTGTTCGACAAAATGGAGTCCCGTGAGTTCGACGTGATACCGTATACACCGAATCTCACTCCCGCCGACGGCAAGAAGGTGGATCAGGATGGCTTCATATGTACTCCGGATAAAATAAGGATAACCGGTCCGGCACAAAGACTTGACAGTATAAGCACCGTAAATGCGGTATATGCCAAGGAGCTCAACGGTCTCGACGATTCGCAGGTACTCAAGAGCGACTACGTTGAACTCATAAACTCATCAGGCGCCAAGGTCGATCAGGAGGGTCTTGAGTTCAGCAACAACTATTTCAATATCACCGTACCTATCATAACCGAAAAGGAAGTCAGCTTCCATGCAGCACTGTCCGGTGCGCCGGAGGACTTCGATCAGGACTTCATACAGCAGCGCCTTACATTCTCGCCGGAGAACATTCTCCTGTCATCGACCAATTCCAAGACCGAGATACAGGACAAGCTGGATATACCCATCAATCTGAGCGACATTGACAGCGGCTATCAGAAGTCCTTTATGATAAGCAAGATACTGGAGGGCAGCGGACTGACAAACAAGTCCCAGAACGATAACGTAACAGTTTCCTTCAATTCAGAGGGACTTGCCAAGACTACACTGTCTATCGATCCGGACTCCGTAAACGTAAGCAATCCGCCGGATAATGAATATGACTATAAGGTAATACAGTCCCAGCGGATAGATGTAACGCTCATAGGTCCGGCAGAGGTGATAAACAGCATCACAGCGGATAAGATCTCAGCTGTGGCAAACCTCATCAAGAATCCGCCTTCATCAGACTACTTTGACTATACTATCAGCGTAAGCGTAGCTGGTCACGATAACGTATGGGCAGTTTCGGGAACCAAGATCTCTATGCAGCGCATAGAAAAAACAGATTCCGGCAACGATGACAAAGTAATAACCGGAGGCTCATCAAACTGACATAAAAAAGGCTGCTGAATATTCAGCAGTCTTTTTATGTCCACAAACAAGGAAAAGCTGCCCCGTTGGACAGTCGGGACAGCTTTCCTATCTGAAAAGGTGTGTTTAACGCCCGGAGGTATCGTAGGCGT
>CADBNS010000164.1 GCA_902796065.1 Ruminococcus flavefaciens | reverse complement strand
GGTCTTTGTACGGTGTTGCCTTAACGCAGTCACCGGCAAAATTTGACGAAAAGACGTGCATGAATCCCTATGTGGACAGGTTCTTACTGCCTTTCGATGCAGTAGCATATTTCACCTTCCGGAATAATTCCTTCGCGCCTGAACCGCTCCACATTATCAGTGAGGTGCATTGCGGATTTTGCCAGAACACGGCCTGATTTCGCGTTTTCTGCGCGGTGGTATGCTTCAAGTTTTGCAAAGTCCGCGGTGGAAAATGCGTAGTTTATTACTGCGGAAAGTGCTTCGCCTGCGTAGCCGTTTCCCCAGTATTTCTTGCCGATACAGTACTCTATCTCTGCTGTGCGTATATCATCGTATACCCTGCAAAATGCCGTCATTCCGATGTTTTCTCCGCTTTTTCCCTCAATTACTGCCCAGCGATAGTATGATTTCTCTGCATATCCCGATATGTACTTTCTCAGCAGTCCTTTTGCGGCTTCCGGTGTGGTGTATACCGGTTCTCCGTATTCGTGCTGGATTTCACAATCCGAACACCAGTTTTTCAGAATACTGTCACAATCCTCCGGCACAAAACGACGCAGTATCAGTCGGGGAGTAGTTATTGTTTCTGTTCCTGAGTGAAGCATAGTATTATCCTCCGTAAATATGATAACTTATTGCATATCGTCTCCCCAGCCGCGGGGGTCGTTCACATCATATACGATGTCCTCCATTATAACATAATGCCAGCTGTCTGCTTCATCAAAATCATACCGCAGCAGCTCCGGCACAGAATCATAGCTGTGTATTATATCATCATAATCATGAGTGGTATATATCTTTCCCGTAGTTCCGGCATATACATTCGCCGGATAATAATATCCGATCTGCCCGATCCATACGAGAGACTCCCCGGCAAATGCCTCTGTTCTGCGAAGTTCAGCCAGAAATTCGCTGTCGGTAATCTCCTCAGCATACCAGCTATTATCCATTCCGCGCAATGGAAACAGCTCAAATGCTATGTCTGCGCGCTGACGTACACGGTGTCCGTGCCAGCCCTTTACCCAGCCTTCCGTGTTCATATGCCAGCCCTCTGCGATCCCGTAGTATTCGCGCAGAAAGTTCTCCGCTCCAGCCGGAAGTACTATTCCGCAGCTCTCATAAAATGCCTTTACTCCGCTGATCTCAGCCTGTCGTCCTTTGTGCCAGCCTGCCGCTTTCAGACAGTTCATTATCTTTTCGTCTGTTGTTCCGCTTAGTTCGTAACGCATTTCCATTCAGTAGTCCTCCGCATTATGAGCTGAGTTTATGTCATTGTCGATGACTGTATCACCGTATCTCACGCTCAAATGTTATCAATATGATCCATGCACCTGCACCTAATGCTACCGGCGATGCGCTTACGACCTCCCAGCCCTGACTGTTCATCTCCTGCATTATCGCTTCCGCTTTTTTTGTGTTTATCTCATAACCACTTATAAAAAATCCCTGTAGTTTTTCAGAAAAAGTTGAAGACTTATCCTTCTTTTTGCTTGATACTCCTGCTTTTACACTTATTATTTTGTATTCCTTCATTCCGGTTCCTCCTGTTTTTATTTGTCATTATAACATATTTTTCCCCTTTTAGTCAATAAAACAGCACTATTTTACACGGAAATCATAAAATTTGTAGGGGTGGCCGCCATCGGTATCCCGATCTGGTGTGAGATTGTAGTTTTTCGGGAGGCCCTTCCCCTACAAAATCATTCGTAACTTGACATTTTATTTTGAAAAATTTTCAAAAAACTATTGACAAACACGATGGGAAGTGTTATTATATAACTGTAATAACTGTACTAACAGCTTTAGTACACTTCCTACAGAAAGGAGCTGCCTATGTTTTCTATCGACCTGACAAGCAGAATTCCCATCTATGAGCAGATCTATCAGAAGATCGTCGGGCTTATCTTAAATGGTACCCTCGCAGAGAACGATCAGCTTCCAAGCGTAAGAAGCCTCGCCAAATCCACCGGAGTTAATCCTAATACCGTCGCTAAAGCCTATCAGGAGCTTGAACGAAATGGCGTTATTTACTCCGTTCCCGGAAGAGGCAGCTTCGTCTCTGCTCAGAATCATGACGAATTCAGAAAAAAAGTCCTGGAGGATTTCGATGCCGCTGTTAATGAGGCCTTCGATAAGGGTATACCACCTGATGACCTCAAGGTAAGGATCGATTCTCTTAATCTATTATTCAGAAAGGAGCATTGACAATGATCGAATTAAAAAATACAGTCAAAAAATTCGATTCCTTCACCGCCCTCGACGGCGTTGACCTAAGGATCGATAAGGGTACTGCCTTCGGTCTTCTCGGCTCTAACGGCGCCGGTAAATCTACTATCCTCCGCCTTATCTCAGGTATCTATTCACCTGAATCCGGTCAGGTGCTCATCGACGATAAAACCGTCTTTGATGACCCTGCCGTTAAACAGAAGGTCTTCTTTATCAACGATGAGACCGTTCAGTTCGGTACCTTTACACTAAAAAAACTTAAAAACTATTATAAGGACTATTACCCCACTTTCTCTGAGGAGATCTTTGAAAAACTCCGCAGCAAGGTAAAGCTCCCCCTCGATAAGAAGATCAATACCTTCTCTAAAGGCATGAAGCGTCAGGCTATCGTTATCATCGGCCTTGCCTGCTGCACCGATTACCTCCTCCTCGATGAGGCGTTCGACGGTCTCGACCCTACTATGCGCATCATCGTCAAGAAAATGCTCGTCGATGCTATGCTCGACCGTCAGCTGACTACTATCATTTCTTCCCATAACCTCAAGGAGATCAATGAACTCTGCGATACCGCAGCCCTCCTCCATAACGGAAAAATCATTTTCGCTCAGGATATTGACAGTGTCAAGGGCAGCGTCCATAAGATACAGGTCGTTTTCAATAAGAATGAGGACGGTTCTGTTGTCTCTTACTCAAAGGAAGATTTCGCTCAGGAGGGTATCGAGATCCTCCACTACGAACAGAGCCAGAGTATCTGCTTCATTATCGCTAAGGGCGATATTGACGCTATCAAGGCTTCCCTTACTCCTAAAAAACCTATGCTGGTAGAGGTTATCCCTCTTACACTTGAGGAAATATTTATCTATGAACTGGAGGTGCTTGGCTATGACAGCAACGACAACATCATCGAATAATAAGACAAGCTTCTTCAATGTGCGCTTCAAGAATAAGTTCTCTGAGGATATGAAGCTGTTTATCACTAATCTTCTGTTCCAGCTGCTCTGTCTGCCGGTCCTGGCGGGCGTTGCGCTGAGAGTGCTTCATATGGAGCATTTCTTTAAGGAACACAACCTTTCTTATTACGACAGTTCGGAATGCCTGCCGTTTATCGTTATTGCTGTGATCGCTTTTATTCTCAGCATCGGTATGGGCCTTATCATTCCTATGGTCAATTTCAAGTACCTGTACAATAAGTCTCTGGTGGATATGAATTACTCACTTCCTCTCAGCAATCGACAGAGATTCTTCGCGGACTTTGCTACCGGCCTTATCACTTATGTGCTTCCCGCTCTTATCGGTGCGGCTATCGGCGGTATTGAGCTGTTTATCGGTTCGCAGTTCGTAGATCTGTCTGAGATCAGTGATGAGATCCCTCAGGCTGTGCAGGCCGGGTTCGCTGTTATCGTTGGCATGATCCTGCTTTACTCTGTCTGCGTTTTCGCTATTACTTTCGCCGGCAGTATGTTTGAGGCTATCTTCAGCATCTTCGCTGTGAATATCATGATTCCTGTTGTCATTGGTCTGACTTGGGTAAATATCGTTGATGCCGCTCATTTCGGCCTCGTCGATGGTGCTGTTCTGGAAAGCTATCCATTCTTTACTACAAGCCCTATCGGTGTTTTCGCCTTCATCATCTTCTTCATGGAAAACGGCGTCTCCACTCTGAACTATTATAATGGATACGAATTAAGCTCTTCCTTCGTTAATTCCTCTTACTTCAACTTCATGGTAAGAACCATTATCATTTCGGCTGTTTTCGTTATCGTTTCTTACCTCCTCTACAAGCACCGCAAGGCTGAGGACGTTTCTAAGCCATATGTCTATAATGCGTTCTACTATATCATCATGTCCCTCGCCGTTTACTCCATCGTTTCAGCTCTCAAACTCACCGACGTTTCAAGCGCTATGTTCGCTGCTTTCATTATCAGCGGTATCATCTGGTTCGTTATGGAACTCATCAGACGCCGCGGTTTCAAGCGCTTCTGGACTGCTGTTATCAGCTTCGGTGCCGCTTCCCTTGCTGTGATCGGTGTGATTAAACTGATCGATGTTACTCAGGGTCTCGGTGCGGCTAAGGTTATCCCCAATGCCTCTGCGGTCACTGATGTGGAGATCAATACATGGGGAGGCGCTATTGATTGTAACAGTCAGTTCCTCATTCGTGACAAGCATATCATCAATGATGTCATTGACATCAATAAGGAGGTCGTTGACCGCCACTTCAATTACAGTAACTATGATTACAATATCTCTGATTATAAAACTAATTCCTCAATGTATTACGATGATTACAGCGAGGAAAACAGAAATGATAAAAAAGTTTTCACGGATCAGGTAGAACTCAGGATCACTTATTATACCGGCTCAGGTTCCACTATTCAGCGCAATTACTACGTTCCTTCACAGATGCTTACTCAGCTTTTCTGTGATGTCAATTCCAGTGAGGAATACGCTGAAATGACTGCCAGAACCATGAAAAGAGACTGCGCGATCAGAAAGGATTATAAGAATCCTAATGAGATCTCCGGTTATGAATTCGTCATTTGCAATAAGCTGGGTCATGGCGAGAATGTCAGATTGTCAGTAAGCGAGGGCGAAGAGCTTATCAGCGCTGTCCGCAGCGATATTATCGCTATGTCTTCTGATGAATTCAGAAATGCTGAGTTCTATTGCACTATCAATGGAACCAGTATCAATTCCGCTTTCACGAATACTGTCAGATTCCTGGATATGCATGATATTCAGTACAATAAAACTCCTGCACAGCTTGTGGATGATTTAATCAGCTCCGGTAACATCATTACTATGACCGAAAATCCGGAATATGTCTTCCCACTGGCATTTTTCAAGAATATCAGCTCAGATAGCAATAATCTTTTAAGCTACAATTACGAAGAAATGGGCTTCACAAATGAATGCGCTACACTCGACGGTATCTTAGTGCTGAACTCACATAATAATGACAGAGGTTATATCAGCTATTCCAGAGGTTATATGCAGTTCGATGACATCAAGGCTGCTGAGAAACTTATCGAAGTCGCTGTTCCTGTTGTTTTCGATCAGATACCTATAGCTGAGATCAGCGGCGACGGTTATACTCTCTATATCCCTGATGAGCCAGGCAACCGTGAGATCATTGATAAAGCTATCAAGACTATCAGTTTCTACAACTACACGACTAATGAAAAACTCCCTATCAATGTAACTGAATTCTATTGATAAAAAAACAGCTGTACTCCGGTACAGCTGTTTTAATTTATTTGAAATTGTGACTCTGCTTCAGCACCATGTCCTTCACTTTCATCAGTGAGGTCGTGGTGCTTCGCTCGTTTTCCGATAACTTCATCG
>CADBNS010000163.1 GCA_902796065.1 Ruminococcus flavefaciens | reverse complement strand
GCTCGCTAAAGTAAAAAACGGCAGAAATAAAAATGAACAGGAGTGATACTATGGATAAGATCAAATGGGCTGTGATAGGTACAGGCAAGATAGCTCACACTTTCGCGGAGGCTCTCCGCGGCACTGACGATGCTCAGTTGTATGCTGTTGCGTCACGTACTAAGGAACGCGCTCAGTCATTCGCAGATGAGTTCGGATTTGAGAAGGCTTACGGCTCCTACGAGGAACTGGCAGAGGACAGCAGCATCGATGTGGTATATATCGCTACACCAATGGCGGCTCACTACGATAACGCCATGCTCTGCATAAAGCACGGTCTTAATGTACTGTGCGAAAAGACTGTTACCCTCAACTCCGGACAGTTCCGTGAGGTCCTTGATGCTGCCCGTGAGCATGATGTGTTCTTCATGGAAGCTATGTGGATGAAGTGCAGACCGACCTACCTCAAGGTCATGGACTGGATAAACAGCGGCATCATCGGCGACATAAAGTACATTAAGGCGGATTTCAGCAACTTCATTCCCTATTCCCCCGAGGACAGGCTCTTCCGCAGCGACTGCGGCGGCGGTGCTCTGTTGGACCTTGCTGTGTACCCGCTTACACTTACTCACGCTATCCTGGGTATGCCTGACGAGATCATCACTGATGCGCATATCGGTGCCGACGGTATCGACCTCAGCAACCATATCACCCTCAGATACAACAGCGGCGCATTCGCTTCCATGGATTCCGGATTTGAGATACAGCTGAGAAATAATGCTATTATTTCAGGCACTAATGGCTTCATCACTATGGGCAACTGGTTCCACTGCACCTGCGAGGCGGCTCTGTTTGACCGCCAGTGCCGTCAGCTGGAGGAGAGCAATATCCCTGTACGGGTGAACGGCTATGAGTACGAGATAGATGAGGTGCATCGCTGTCTGCGTGCCGGCGTCAAGGAAAGCAGTATGGTACCGCACGCAGGTACCGCAGAGGTGCTGTCACTTATGGACAAGTGCCGCGCTATCTGGGGAATGCGCTTCCCGCAGGAATAAGGAAAGGACGGATATTTTGGCATCTTCACGCAAAAAAGGCAAGAGCCTGCTTGTATTCCCCGGGGACTACTGCGTTATCGATATTGAGACTACCGGTCTTACTCCGTCACAGGACGATATAATCGAAATCGCGGCGGTTCGCTACAGGAACTATACCAAACAGGCGTCATTTGATACCTTTGTACGGCCTGTAAAACGCATTTCTTCGTTTATTACAAAACTGACCGGAATAACCAACGAGATGGTCAGTGACGCGCCGTACATAAGCACCGCTATAACCGACTTCGCTGATTTCGTCGGCGATGACATACTTATGGGATATAATGTCAACTTCGATATTAATTTCCTTTACGATTCCCTGCTGGCTATTACCGACAGGAAGCTGAGCAACAACTTCGTCGATGTCCTGCGGTTCGCACGTATTGCCCTTCCGCAGCTGCCACGGCGCAGCCAGACTGATGTTGCTGCTTACTACGGGATACCCACTGAGGGCGCCCACAGAGCTGACCGCGATTGTGAGATCTGCAATGAGTGTTATCTCCGTCTGATGCAGGAAGAAAGTCTTGGATATACAAAATGTTGAATACGGGCAGTAATAACCAGATGGTATGAAAAATACCGTCTGGTTTTTATTTATGAAATACAATCATTAAATTCTATTTGGGATTGTACTTTTTGTAAAAGTCTCACAATAGTTTTTACATGAAGTTTACTTAGAGTTCACATTTTGTTCATAACTATTATTGTACAATGTGCTATAATTTGATATACGAAAAAATGATTGCGGTATATGATTTTTATATCATTGTATATGCTGAGCTGTGAGGCACTTCTGTTATGAACACACTTTTTTGATCCTGATCCTCTCAATTATAACAGGATCAGCTCACTTTACAAATGAATATAGTCATATGAAAGCGTACTCTGTTAAGATTAACATATCTTGAGGGGACGCTTTTACTGCTTTTACCGGTGACATAATTATAGTGACATAAAGATTGATTTTTTATCAGTGGTGCGGATCACTAAATATTTTTTTACGGAGGAATGAGCTATGACTAATACCAATACTTGTAAATTCGCGACAGCTGGTTCGCTGTCCAAGGCTCTTGTAGCAGGCGATATGCCAGCAAACGTTGAAGGCTTTTTGACAGAAAGCATGGGAATACCGGGGAATGTGACCGTTTATGCAAACGGAGATTTAATGACAGATATGATCTGCAATGGACTCTCTTTAAGGAATGGATTCTCTGTCATTAATGATGATCCCACTCTTACTACGGTTTCTTTCCATGGTATCATTGCTGATGCAGACAGGAAAAAATGTGATCTCGGAAGCAAGAAGACTTCTTTTGCAGGAAATGGGAAACTGAGATCTGTATTTGATCCCTGTTGCGAGAGTCAGATAATGCCTGCTGTAGTTGTAAATAATGTTGAACTTACTTCGGATGATTTCGATGTTGCAGAATTAAAGGATGAACACGGCAATGCAGTTACTGCAGTAAACAATGTGGGTACTTACAGTGTTATTATCAGAGGAAAAGGAAAATATACCGGTTCAAAGACACTTACATGGAAAGTTGACCCTCTATACATTTCTACAGGTATTCTCAGCGTTGATAGTGTTGTTTATGCTGATGATACAGTTGATCCGGATATTAGCATTGCTGTAGGAAATAGGAAAATAAAACTTCAGAAGGATATTGATTATACTATCAGTCAGATACTTCCGCAGGGTGAGGACGATCCGGAGCCTGTCCGCCGTATCTTCGATGCAGGTGAGTATGTTTTCTATATTCATGGTATGGGCAATTATCTGACTGGCATGGATATTCCTGCACCTGTGAATGTGGCAGATAAATACTGTGTTACATATAGTATCAACGGAAGCAGAAGATTCAAGTCAGTGGTATGAGTATAAGAAAATGTGAATACGCAAAAAAGGACGTTCGTATATGAACGTCCTTTTATAGTATCACATTGAAGCCAGCGCATCAATATCCTTCGCAGAGGGATTGACCTTGCCCTCAACTATCTCAGCGCCCGGAGCACTTGAAGTCAGATTCTGTACAGCCTTACCGAATCCGCTTCCGCCTGATGTGGCGAAGAGGATAATTTTTTTGCCTGAGAAATCATAGCTTTCAAGGAAGGTATTGATAATTGTGGGAGCGATGTACCACCATACAGGGAATCCGATATAAACCGTGTCGTATTCCGCGATATTTGCGTTTTTATCAGCGATAGCCGGTCTTGAGCTGTGATCGCTCATTTCAATGCTGCTTCGTGACTGTTTGTTCTGCCAGTTCAGATCAGCGCTTGTGTAAGGAACTGCCGGCTTTATCTCGTACAGGTCTGCGCTTGCTGATGCAGCGAGCTTCTTTGCGAGATTGGCGGTATTTCCGCTTGCAGAGAAATATGCAACTAATTTTTTACTCATGATGATACCTCCGTTTTAAAGTATTTTATATTTTTTGTGCGCCTGTGGACCAGACGTGCTTATCATTTTTGTTTGCAGGCTTGTTCTGAGCCATTACACCTGCCAGCGGGTGGGGGACATAGGGCTCTTCAAGATATGCTATATCCTCCGGGGACAGTTCAAGGTCAACAGCCTTTGCAGCGCCTTCTATGTGGTGGAGCTTGGTCGCTCCCACGACAGGCGATGTCACCTTTGTCAGCAGCCATGCCAGTGATACTTCTGTCATGGATACGCCGTATTTTTCTGCGGTATCAGCTACGCGGCGGATGATCACCTCGTCCTGCTGCTTAGTCGCGTCATACTTGAATTTAGCGTAGCTGTCCTCCTCTGCGCGGCGTGAGGTCTCACCGGGAAGCCTTGCAAGCCGACCGCTTGCAAGTGCGCTGTAGGGAGTCATTGCAATGTTGTCCTCAGCGCAGAGCATAGCCATTTCACGCTCTTCCTCACGGAATATGAGGTTATAGTGTCCCTGGATGCTGACGAACTTCTGGAAGTCTTCCCTTTCTGCCAGTGCATTTGCTTTTGCAAGCTGCCATGCGTAGCAGTTTGAGATGCCGATATATCTTGTTTTTCCGGCTCTGACAACTCTGTCAAGACCGTCAAGAATATCATATATTGGCGTATTCCAGTCCCACATATGGTAGATGTAGAGGTCAACATATTCCATGCCGAGATTCTCAAGGCTTTTGTTTATCATGCGTTCTATGTGCTGCTGACCGGTGATGCCGGCATCGATGTCCGCAGGTGTGCGGGGAAGGAATTTCGTTGCAACTACAACTTCATCGCGCTTTGCAAAGTCGCGGAGAGCTCTTCCCACGTACTGCTCGCTTGTGCCGGACTGGTATCCGATGGCGGTATCGTAGAAATTCACGCCCAGTTCCAGTCCGCGCTTGATTATCTCGCGGGAGTGTTCTTCATCGATAGTCCATGAGTGCTGACCGTTCTGTGAGTCACCGAAGCCCATACAGCCCATGCATATGCGTGAAACATCAAGGTCAGAGCTGCCAAGTTTAGTGTATTTCATTCTTTACCTCCCAATAACTGCATTATGCAGGAGCGGATCATTTCATAGATCCCGTGTACTCTGAAGTCCATTCCGGCATCGCGCATTGCCTGAAGCTGTTTATCTGTAGCTACAGAATACGGATAGACTCCGAAGAGAAAGGGGAAGAATACGAAAATGAATCCCTCTGTATCAGTGTCAGGAAAAAATTTGCTGAGACACTTCCTTACAGCATCAAGTGATGCTCCGTAAGCTGTTTTGAAATCAGTAAGGCGCTCAGGTCGCGAGTTCTCCTCCATATCGTAGTGGTTCATGGCAAGGAGCTTCAGAAGCTGCTGGTGCTTTTCCAGAGAACCGGCTACTGCATCGGCAAAATCCGCAGCAGACATGGTGGGATTATTCTCTGAAAGGGAATTTATCTCCGCTGCCCAGAGTTCATATTCTCTCTGCATAAGTGCAAGGAAAATCTCCTCCTTGGTCTGAAAGTAGTTGTAGATCGATGTTCTTGTAAATGAGGTCACAGCGCCGATCTCCTTGATGGTTATATCCTTGAAGCTCATGGTCTGATAGAGCTTTTCGCAGGCGTTGATGATCTCTTCTTTTCGTGAAGCAGTCAGTTCGGGGGAACCTTTCGGCATAGTGTACTGTCTCCTTTCTTAGAACCTGTCCACAATAGGGATTCATGCACGTCTTTTCGTCAAATTTTGCCGGTGACTGCGTTAAAAATCCTTGAAGGGCGACAGCCCGTCGGCGGATTT
>CADBNS010000162.1 GCA_902796065.1 Ruminococcus flavefaciens | reverse complement strand
ATGCGAAGAGGGTAAGATCTTCATCGAACCCCAGGGCTTCGCTGTTATGTCTGAGATCGGTAAGGATCAGGGTGCTGACATCAAGACTCTGAACTCTATCGATAAGTACCTCAACTGCGAGTTCGGTCTCGTACTGAACAACCCTGCATTCACAAAGTACTATATACAGTACGGTGAGATCTCCACATATCCGGGCGGATACAAGGAGAACGCAGGAATCTTCACACACAACAATGCATGGATCATCTGCGCTGAGGCTTATGTTGGCAGAGGTGACAAGGCATTTGAGTACTACAGCAAGATCGCTCCTGCTTTCACTGAGGAGACATCTGACATCCATAAGACAGAGCCATACGTATATGGTCAGATGATCGGTGGTAAGGATGCAAAGAACTTCGGTCAGGGCAAGAACTCATGGCTGACAGGTACAGCTGCATGGAATATGGTAGCTATTTCCCAGTATATCCTGGGTGTAAAGCCTGACTTCGACGGTCTGAGCGTTGATCCTTCTATCCCTCACGAGTGGGACGGATTTACTGCTACACGTAAGTTCCGCGGTGCAACATTCAACATCACTGTAAAGAACCCCAACCACGTTTGCAAGGGCGTTAAGAGCCTGACTGTAGACGGCAAGGCTATCGAGGGAACTGTTATCCCTGCTGCTGAGGGCGGAGTTCACGAAGTTGAGATCGTAATGGGCTAAGACCTATAGTATAACGAAATAACAAGAGGCGGACTTGAAAGAGTCCGCCTTTTTAGTAAAGGAGCAGATATGGTACTGGGCTTATCTTTGATATTATCCGGCGTAATTGTCGGTATGATCGGCTTTGTGATATGGTATTACGGCGGGGTTTTCAGTAAAGAGCTTACAAAGTGTGAAGCCGTGGTAAAAGCCAGGAAGCGTATGACCTCAAGACCATATGATTTGTTGGTATGTCCAGAGGCGGAGTACAGTATAAACGGCAGGTTTGTGCGCGGACATTATTACACTCATTTGCCTGAGAGCGTTCTTAACGCGAATATAGGTGATACAATTGTAGTAGAGGTCAATCCGGCTCACCCGAAAGTATTCAGGATAAGTGCTGTAGAGGAAACCGGACCGATGCAGAATACAAAGAAAAATGCATGGGTATGCATGGTACTTGGAGCCGTTTTTATAGTTTTGGGAATTATCTGCATTATAATTGCAAGGACAGCCTGATTAAAGTCAGAATAAAAGGAGCATCATCATGTATTTACGGCAATTTGTCCCGGAATCGGATTTCGATACCATCAGGAAATGGATAAACGATGCGCGTACCCACGCCATGTGGTGCGCGAACCGTTTCAGCTTTCCGCTGGAGCGCAGCAATTTCATCAGCGTACTGGACTCCCACGCAGCAACTACCGGCGATACCGCATTTGTAGCTGTTGCTGACAACGGCAGAGTGGTCGGTTTCTTCTGCTACTCACTGAATAGGGATACCAACGAGGGTATGCTGAAATTCGTCGTGGTAGACCCACAGCAGCGCGGTAAGGGAACTGCTGCTGAGATGCTGGAGCTTGCGGCGGAATACGCATTCGACAACACAAAAGCGGCTGTACTTCATCTGAACGTATTCCCTGAGAATATCCGCGCAGTCAGGTGCTACGAGAAGGCTGGCTTCATCGAGCGGAATACCACACCCGATGCATTTGCATACGGCGATGAACACTGGGGCAGGTGCAATATGGTGAAATACCGCTAAGAAACCGTATCCGGCAGTAGTCTGTCAGGACTGCTGATACACAGCTTATATTTTTTGATCTTAGCCATAACAGGGCGCAAAACGGTAACTGTGAGTACAGTGCAGAGCGACCTGTTATGGCTAAAATTCAGAAATAAGGGACTTATTGGGTCTGGCAAAAATATTTCAGAATAGTGTTACACTTTCGTATACCGCTGCGTTAATATAAGCAGAGGAAGATCTTCACTCAGAAATAAACGAAGGGAGAAAGAGTATGACTGACAATGAGATACTCAGCCTTATCAGCGAATCTCCGTCACACGGACAGCGTTTGCTTTTTGATAAATACTACAGCTACGTCTATGCTATAGTCAGCAGGATAATCAGCGGATTCGGCAGCAATTCTGATTCGGAGGAGTGCGTAATAGATGTGTTCGCATCGGTACTTATGAAGCTGCCGGAAGGGGAGAAAGGCTCACTCAAGGCGTATATTGGCACTGTAGCACGAAATGCTGCCATTAGCATGAGGAGAAGTCTTGCGGCTAAGACCGGACTGAATGTCGCAATGGACGACGACATAGCCGCAGTTCTTCCGGACTCCGCCAACATAGCCGAGCAGACTGAGCAGAAAACTGCTGCGGAACAGCTGCTTGCAGTTATAGAGTCCATGGGAGTGCCGGATTCGGTACTGCTGATACAGAAGTACTACTACGAGCGGAGCTCAAAGGAGATAGCGGAGCTGCTGGGAATGAGTGCAGGCACTGTAAGGGTGCGGAGCGGAAGGGCAATGAAACGCCTTATGAAGCTCCTTGACGAAAAAGGCATCACTCTTTGATGGGAGGTATTGATATGAATACAAAGAAGAAAATAGCACAGACGCTACGGAAAGCAGATCCGGAAGCAATAGAGCGCGTAGTAGCGCAGGCGGCAGCGAAAGAGGAAGTATACGCTAAGCTCCGCAGCCGCATGGCGGAGAACAATGACGGACATTCCGTGGAGTACGGCGTAGAGCAGTACAAGCGGATAAGCATAACGCGAATAGCCTCCATAGCTGCATCGGCAGTGCTCATTGCCGGAGCTGCACTGGGAGCAGTACATCTTATGAAGAATGCAGAACCGCCTATTGAAGTGCCGTATACCAGTGTCGTTGAGGAAACCACAACTGACGAAGGAGCTTCCGCAGAAACAACTGCGACTGCAACTGAGCCCGAAACAGATGCGGTATACACCACAGAGGCAGTAGTTATTCCCGATGAGATCACACCGGAATTCCTGTACGATCAGTGTGTGAATGCGAAGAAGCATTATACCCGCCTTTCGGGTCATGTATCCTTTGTTCAGTATCCGCGTGGTATGCATTTATCGAAGTCCGCAGTTGATATAACCTATTCATATGACCGCGCAAAAGGTATACTGTATTCAAGGAGTGAATTAACAACTCCGGAAGCCGATGCTAAGCCGATTATTTCGGATTCTTACGTATGCGGCGATCATATGGTAAGGATGATCTGCAATTCAGATGAAAGTAAAAATTATTATGTTTATAACTATGCTGAGGACGGCGAAGAAAGCGGCACTGTCAGAAACAAAGTCGATAATGATTTCCTCCATTTTGATCCGGAAAGTTATTCGCATGAGTTCATAAAAGATGTATCTCCGTGGACTGTTACCGGAGTTCGTACTGACGGTGACAGAATGGTAGCATCAGTGACATTCAGCTATACCTCCATGCTCGATGCGCAGGAGACACATTACCATCAGAACTTAGACATCGATGTTCAGACCGGACTGCTTATAGCCGGTGATCTTTACGATGATAATTATGAGGGTGAAGAGAACTATCTTGTATCCCATTTTGAACTTGATCAGTTACGACTTGATGATGATGCGGAAAATCCGCCTGAGCTTCAGATGGTGAAGGACGAGATAGCTAAAGAAGGGTTCCTCAATGAGTTCCAGAAAGCTGACTACAGCGATCTCGACTTCCTTGACGAATAAAAAAACAGCCGATGTCTGCACAGTGCAGGCATCGGCATTTTCTATCCTATCTCTATTACTTCTTTATAAGCGGGAGCTTGTCTATCAGCTTGGTATCAAGCTGCTGAACTGCAACTGAATCGTTTGCAGTTATACCGTCGCCGGGGTTATAGCAGTCAGCATTCTTCTGAGCCTGTGCACTGAGGGGGTACTTGTCCTCATTTGCAACGAACTGGAGAATAGCCAGAGCATCAGCCAGAGTTACCTTACCGTCAAGGGTAGCGTCTCCGTAGACTGTCTTGTCGTCAGCAGGAGCAGCAGTAGTAGTCTTGACAGCTGATGTGGTAGTTGCAGGAGCCTTAGTGGTGGTAACAGCCTGCTTTGTAGTAGTTACAGCGGGCTTTGTGGAAGGCTGAGAGCTGTTTGAAGCCAGTCTGCCGTAGATGATACCGCAGCCGACTGTGGACATATAAACAGTACCGAACTCGTCCATATCACCTACGAGGAAGTTACCGTTGCCGGTACCGCCGTAGAGGTGCTCAGTATTGATGCATACCCATGTCTTACCGCCGTCAGTTGAGCGGTAGATACCGTCGGTGTCGTCCCAGGTGGGCTTGCCGTAGATGAAGAGAGTATTCTCTCCGCCAGCCTTTTCCGGAGCGCCGTAGCCTACAGTTTTAGCGTAAGCGACAGATTCCAGCTTCTCTATCTTCTTGCCGTTTTCGGTGATGATATACATACCGTTCCAGCCCATAGCCATAGCGATCTTACCCTTTGAAATGTAAGCCAGATCGCCGGTATGGTCGCACATATCGTACTTGCCTACCTGATACTCAGTGAATGAAGCGCCTGCATCGGTGCTTATGTAGAATGAGTAGTGAGACTCCTCCAGAGTAGGCTCCTTCTTATTGGGGTCAGAAGCCCAGTAATCGTTGTGCTTGATGCCTGAGCCGTAAACTATCTTGGGGTCGTTAGGGTCAACGAGGGTATAAGTGGTCTTTGAACCGTCAATACCTGTGGACTCCTTCCATGTTGCGCCGAAATCGTCGGAATATGATACAGCAGCACCGCCGCCGTTGGATTCGAGGATACGGTACTTTCCGTCGCCTATCTTGGTGATGGAGAGCTTGCCGCCGCTGTAGGGGAACTTCATAGCGGTCCATGTCTTGCCTGCGTCCTTGCTGTAGTAGCCGTTGGAATCGTTATTTGAAACACGCGCCATGATCTTGGTATCGGCAGGGCAGTAAGCGATGCCGGAAGTTGAGCCCATATTCGGCTTGTACTGCTCGGGGATCTCATTGACATTGGTGTGGATAAAGCCGTCGTAGTCGCCGATAGCGGAGTAGTTCTCACCGCCGGGAACGCTTACGAAGTCAAGAGCAACGACTTCCTCGATGCCGTCCGGCTGGAAGTGGAACTGCGGGAGGTCGTCCCATGTATTGTCGCAGGCGAACACGCCGTTACCTGATGTAGAGAATGAGCGGTCGGGTTTAACGGGGTCGATAACGTAAGCGCCGACCCAGTGGATAGCCTTGTCGCGGATCCAGTCATAGCCGCCGTCAGCGAGGTAGTCAGCGATAGGGTCCTTGCCCCAGAACGGAGCCAGACCTGGAGTAGTTTCGATCCAGTGCTCACCGCCGTCCTCTGACTTGAAGAACTTATCGCCCCAAGACGGACTGTGTTCATCGTCCCACGGCTGCCAGAGCTGAGCGTTAGCGAAGAGGCCGCAGGTAGAGCATACCATATGATCCGGATTTGCTGGATCTACGCTGATGCCGCTGTATCCGCCCTCACTTGCCGCAACGAATTCTTCAGTCTGAGTGCGGTAGAGGTGCTTGAGGGGAGAAATATCGGTGATCTTGCCGGTTTTTGTATCCAGCTTCTTGACGCTTCCGGAGGTACCGCCGTTGCCGACGCATACAGCGCCCTGGAAAGCGAAGAAGATATTGCCCTTACCGTCGCCTGTGATACGTCCGGGGAAGTTAGCGCTGTCGAGGTCGCCGCTGATGTCGGTGAACTTATCGTCCTTGACGTCAGCAACAACAACGCTGTTCTTACCGGAGGTGGAAGTACCTACGTATACCTTTCCGCCGTAGATGTATATAGAAGAAACGCCGTTCTGGGTGTAATACTCACCGTTATCGAGGGCACGAGCCATATGGTCGGTCCATGTAGGCCACTTGATGGAGTCTTTGTAGAGGCCGAGGTCATCGTAGCTCTTTACCGGCTTCCATGTCTTACCGCCGTCAGAAGACTTGATAAGGCAGGATTCGCCGGCAGTAACATCGCCGCCGCAGTAGATAGTCTTGGGGTCATCGGGGTCAACAGCGATGGACTCACCGGTCTGTCTGCCGTTGCCGTTGCCGTGTACCTGAATGAGGTCGGTGATGTCGATGCGCTCGAAGGACTTGCCGCCGTCAGTGGTCTTGAAGATAGCGGTCTTAGCGTCAGTGAAGTAAGCGCAGCCGCAGAGGAAGTAGACGGTGTTCTCATCAGTGGGGTCGATAGCCATAGCGTCAACGCTGAGGTAGCCGCGGTCAGCATCGTTGATGTTGCCGAGGAGCTGTTCCCACTGGTCAGTCTGGTAGTTATACTTGTAAGCTCCGCCGACGTCGGTACGTGCGTACATTACCTTCTTGCCGGTGACGATGCCTGAAACGAAGCCGCCGCCGCCTAATCTTACAGCGTTCCATTCCATCTTGGCAGATATGTCATCTGCAGCAGAAGCGTATCTGGGTGTGCGGAGTTCTGTGGTCTGAGAGAGGCAGACCGCGCTGAGGCACAGTGCAAGGATGCCGGCAGCGATTTTTTTCATATTTTTCATGTTATATCACTCCATTTTAAAACTTGTTAACATTTTGTTAAAACGTTAACTCTGCTTTTCTTTGAGTTTATTGTACCATTTTTGGAGCTATCTGTCAATGGAAATTAGTACTGACTTTACCAGCAGAGATAGCATTATTCTACAGATTGGATACCGGGATATGAGATTATAGTGCATAGCTACATGAGACTATAGTGCACGTTCCTCAAGGGTATACAAAAAGGTCCGGAAGCAGCATATGCCGCCTCCGGACCGATGATTCCGTGGTATATTATTATCAATACATACCGCCCATGCCGCCGGCAGGCATAGCAGGTGCGGGATTCTCTTCCTTGATGTCAGCAACAAGGCTTTCAGTTGTGAGTACCATAGAAGCTACAGATGCAGCGTTCTGGAGAGCGCTTCTTGTAACCTTGGTAGGATCAACGATACCGGCAGGTATCATGTCAGTGTACACCTCATTGTAAGCATCGAAGCCGTAGCCGACCTTGCGTGAACGTCTGATCTTGTCAACGATAACGCTGCCTTCCAGACCTGCGTTCTCAGCAATCTGACGAACAGGAGCCTCAAGAGCCTTGAGGATAATCTTAGCACCGGTCTTCTCATCGCCGTCCAGAGTAGGAACGAGCTTCTCAACAGCAGGGATAGCATTGATGAATGCTGTACCGCCACCTGCAACGATACCCTCTTCAACAGCAGCCTTTGTAGCAGCCAGAGCGTCCTCGATGCGGAGCTTCTTCTCCTTCATTTCGATCTCTGTAGCAGCGCCGACCTTGATAACAGCAACACCGCCAGCCAGCTTAGCCAGTCTCTCCTGGAGCTTTTCACGGTCGAAGTCGGAAGTAGTCTTTTCGATTGCTGTACGGATCTGAGCAACTCTTGACTTGATCTCCTTCTTATCGCCGGCACCGTCAACGATGATGGTATTTTCCTTCTGAACCTTAACCGACTTAGCGCGTCCGAGCTGATCCATCGTGGTATCCTTAAGCTCGAGACCGACT
>CADBNS010000161.1 GCA_902796065.1 Ruminococcus flavefaciens | reverse complement strand
CCGTAACTGCGGCTACCCTATGCTCATTTCCATGCAGGGCAGCGATACTCTTTCCGGCGGTACTTTCTCCGGAGAAGCAGGCGGAGTTATTAAGTCCTTTGCCAACCACATCGAGGGTGCTAAGGCTTATACTACTTATCAGGAAAACAACACTGAGTTCGACGCATATGAGGCATCGTCCAGAAACGAAGCGGTACCTGCGTCAGTCAAGGCTAAGTCCGGCGGCACAGCATATACCAATTTCGATACTGCCAGCGGATTCTACAGCTATAAGGCTGACAGCGCCGAGGACGTTCCCGGCATTGTTACTGCAAGAGCCGGCCGTGTGGACGGCGGTGACTTCAAGTGGCAGTTCGATAACTCAGCTGACGATAAAAGCTATACAGTCAATCAGGGACTGAAAGACGCTCTGGTTGCGTATGATGACTCGATCAAGGCTATAGGCAGCGGTTTCAGCGAGGATAATACTCCTGCGCCTGTAGTTACTTCTATCCCGGCATCAACTGCTCCGGCTACTGCTGCGGTGACAACTGTGACTACAGCAGCTCCGCAGACTCAGCAGCCACAAACTCCGGCGGTATCCGGCGAGGTGATCTTCGCTTCACCAAATGGCGGAGGTGACGGCAAAACTGCTCAGTCTCCGACAGATGTACGCTCAGCTATCAAGGCTGTACCGGCTGGCGGTACTATCTACCTGCTTGACGGAAAATACAGCTTCACTGAGACTATCACTATCGAGGAGAACAACTCCGGTGCAGCCGGAAAATATAAGACTATGTCCGCTTATCCCGGCGCTAAGGTCGTTTTCGACTTCAACGGTCAGCCTGTGAGCAATTCAGGCTATGGCATTCTTATGGCAGGCTCATACTGGCATTTCTACGGCTTTGAGATCACAAATGCCGGCGATAACGGAATGCTCCTGTCCGGTCATAACAATATCATCGAGATGATGGTGTTCAATGATAACGAGGACACAGGCTTACAAATCTCGCGTTCCAATTCCAGTTATACATCGCTGGACAAGTGGCCGTCGAACAATCTCATCAAGAATTGTACCTCCAAGAACAATTGCGATGAGGCAACAATGGAAAATGCTGACGGTTTTGCAGCTAAGCTTACCTGCGGAAACGGCAATGTGTTTGACGGCTGTCTGTCCTACAACAACTCTGACGACGGCTGGGACCTCTACGCTAAGGAGGCTACCGGACCTATCGGAGTGGTAACTATCAAAAACTGCGTCGCATTCCGCAACGGCTACACCGAGGACGGCCGCGGTTACGGCGACTGCGACGGCAACGGCTTTAAGCTGGGCGGCGGCGGAGTAGGCACACGCCACAAGGTGGAGAACTGCCTTGCATTCGAGAACCTTAACTGCGGCTTTACCGATAACAATAATCCGGAATTTGGCGATATGAGCAGCTGCACCGCATACAACAACGGCGTAGGCGGCAAGGGTAAGGGTAACTATTTCGTTTACCGCTGCTCTGCATCTGCAACATTCAAGGGCATGATGTCATACTACAATACATCAAAGGTGTCAAAGAGCAATGCTCCCGGCATCAAGATCGCTAACGACAAGTTCGTAGGCAGCATGACAAATTCCATATACTATAACAGCAAGTACTACTATGCAAAGGCTCAGACCACAATGACAAACGGAGCTAAGCTGGGCGATATTATCACTCCGGCAGACTCCGACTTCATAACACTCAGCGTTGCCGCAATGGGAACGGATTTCCATAAGGCATGGCGTAATGCGGACGGTTCGCCGAACCCTGCCGGCTTCGCTGAGACCCTCTCTGACGGAAAATACGGCAGTATCGGCTACCATATGTCCAAGGGCGTTTCACAGCCTGCTGTAACCACACAGGCAGCTCCGTCAACAGCTGTACCGGTCCAGACCACAACTACTACAGCCGCTGCGACTACAGCTCCGGCAGCTGAGGTAAAGTACGGCGACGTAAACAACGACGGAAAGATCACACTGGGCGATTCACTGGCAATTCTCCAGTACATTGCTAATGCTGACAAGTATCCGCTTGACGATGCGGCTCTCGACAGAGCTGACGTTTACCTCCGCGGTGACGGCATAACTGCTATGGACTCTGTGTCAATACAGAAGTATGACACTGGTCTTCTGACAGCTCTCCCGGAATCATTCAAAAAATGATTTCGGTTCCTTAAAGATAATGATATGATGGAAAAAGGGACTCATTTGAGTCCCTTTTTTCCTATTTTATTACGGAAAACGCCTGTTTCAGCGTTGAAGCCGGAATTATTTCTATTGAGTAGTCCTTGGGGTCGATAGCTGAGGCGGACTGCTTGGGTATAACACAGGTCCGGAAGCCCATGCGTTCTGCCTCGCGGATTCGGTGGGCGATGTGAGAGACTGAGCGTATCTCTCCGCCGAGTCCTATCTCGCCGAATGCGATAAGCCCCTCGTCTATCTGCTTGTCCATTATACCGGAGTACAGCGCCATAGCTACGGGCAGGTCTCCGGCAGGCTCATCGAGCTTGAAGCCGCCGACGATATTCAGGTATACGTCGAGGCTTCCCATGAATATCCCCAGCCGCTTTTCCAGTACGGCGATGATGATATTCAGTCGGTTGAAGTCGAAGCCGGTTACCATTCTTCGCGGAGCTGCATAGCTGGTCTTGGCTGCAAGCGCCTGTACTTCGGCAAGTATCGGCCGTGTACCCTCCATTACGCAGGCAACACAGGTGCCGGATACGTTATGAGGTCTGCCGGAGAGGAGCATCTGCGAAGGATTTGCTACCTCTGCCAGTCCCTTGTCCAGCATCTCAAATACGCCGATCTCATTGGTTGAGCCGAAACGGTTCTTGACTGCGCGGAGAATGCGGTAGCTCTGATGCCGCTCACCCTCGAAGTAGAGCACTGCATCTACGATATGCTCCATTACTTTAGGACCGGCAATTGCGCCGTCCTTATTTACGTGACCTACGATTATCACCGGTATTTCCTGATCCTTGGCGGTATGCATGAACAGGTTGGTGCATTCGCGCACCTGAGTGAGACTGCCGGGACTTGAGGTGATATGGTTGATGCTCATGGTCTGAATGGAGTCGATTATAGCTATATCCGGCGCGGAATTGGCTATGGTTTCGGCAACAGCCTCCGCATCGGTAGCAGTAAGTATGTACAGGTTTTCTGTGTCCACGCCCAGTCTTTGTGCGCGGAGCTTTATCTGTCGGGCGGATTCCTCTCCGGATACATAAAGGACAGAGTGCTCTTCACCGAGAAACTGGCAGATCTGTAGCAGTATGGTACTCTTTCCGATGCCCGGTTCGCCGCCAAGAAGTACCAGAGAGCCTTTAACGAGACCTCCGCCGAGAACACGGTTCAGTTCGCCGATACCGGTATCGTATCGCACATCACTGTCAACACCGATGTCCTCCAGTTCGAGGATATTGTCAGAGAGGTCGGCAGGCTGCGGAGAGTTTCCGCGCCGTGAGGCAGGGGAGGTATCAGCAAGCTCCTCCTCGAAGCTGTTCCATGCACCGCATGAGGGACACTTTCCGTTCCATTTGGAACTTTCGTATCCGCACTGATTGCAGGTGTAAAGGTACTTGGACTTGGGCATTACTCTTCCTCAGCGGCAGCTGTTGTTTCCGCTTCCGGAGTGCCGTTCTCATTTAGTGCTAAGGCGATGTTGTTCTCGTGAAGGAGGTATTTTCTGCCGCATTCCATAATGTTTCCGGAGCTTTCATAGTCAGCAGCGGAGAAATCAGCGTTACTGAGGCACCAGTAGGAGATCTGTGAGGAGTCTGAGGAATAGAACACCTTGTTTACAATATCGAAGCTGATGCTGCCGCCGTTGCCGTAATTACCGTCAAGGAGCGTCATTTCGTCGTTGTTGAAGTAGTATATCTTGCAGAGGTCGCTTTCGCCGGTACCCTCAGATATTATGAGTTCCGGAACATTGTCGCCTGTGAGGTCGCATAACTCGAAAGCAGCGTCCTTGTCTGCACTGTTTGCGTTTTCCATAGCAGTCTGGAGAATGCCGCGGCACAGCGACTTCTGCTCATCGCTGAGTACGTGGCCCCATGCTTCGGAGCTATAAACAGCGTACTTTATGGTTTCGTCGCCGAAGGTATACTTTCTGCCTGCCTTGTAAGCATGGCTTCCGTTGAACTGAGCGAGAGCTGCGTCATAGTCGGCAAGTGTCACCTCGTCGCTGTTGATCTCGTGAACTATCCTTGCACCTGAGGAGGCAGATGCGGTATTATCACTGTATGTGAGGACAGGTTTCAGCTTCTGTTCCTCGATGGTGACATATTTGCCTATGATAAAGCCTTCGCCGTTATACTCCTCATTCATGAAGTGGAGATCGGGCAGGAAGTTGAAGGAACCGTAGCTGCCCAGTTCTCCCACAGGAGAGAAAACGGAGTCTGCGAAGGAGTATATGGTACAGGAGGAAGCTGCATCAGTATTCGGGGATATGATGAGTTCCGGAACATTGTCGCCGTCAAGATCACATATATCGAACATGGACGGCTGTACATTACCCTTCTTCTTGGGAGTGTAAGCGTCGGAGCCCATGAAGTCCTTCAACTCGCTCTCGAAGGCTTTCTGCCAGTCGAAAGAAATGGTAGCAGGATCGATGATGACGGGCTCTTCAGGTTCAGAGACCTCCTCCGCGCCTGACTGGCAGCCTCCTGACAAAACAGCAGCAGCGGTAATGATAGGCAGTAATGTATATTTCCAGAATTTCACGATAGGTTCCTCCGTTGTAGTAAAAGTACTTTGATAATATATTATTTTATCATGTTTGAAGAAGTATGTCAATTAAGATATTATTACAGTATTTACAAATGGGAAAAGGTATTTTCGTTGAAATGACGGAATATCCTGTAATAACAGGGAGGTGGAGAGTATGAACGAAGAGCAGGAAACAGAGGAGCTGACCGATGAACAGGTACTGCCTGAGCTGTATGATGATACCCGTGAGGACGGCGGCTCAGATGCCGCAGCTATGCAGGCTGTGGTGTGCATACTGCTGATCGTGGGACTTTTCGCGGCGGAGATACTGTATCCGGCGCTGGGAGAGGATCTGTTGTCCATAATTCGCGGACTGACTGAGAGTTCCCATGAACTGATACCTAATCCGATAGACTGGCTGATGGAGCGTGTGGGATTTTGAGTAAGGTGAGAGTCAGGTTCTCATTTCTGGTGTTTCTGGCATTGGTGTTCCTGCTGAGGGATACTTCCGCTATAGCGGCGTTTTCCGCAGTATGCATCATGCATGAACTGGGACATTTTGCAGCAATATACGCCCTCGGCGGCGATGTCCGCAGCCTTGAACTCACCGGCACCGGCATACGTATCACTGCCGGTACTCCCACAAGCAACAGAGACGGAAGTATCATACTGCTCAGCGGTCCGGCTGTGAATATCGCTGCATTTCTGGTCTGTACAGCAGCCGGCAATACGGGCAGTTTCGCGCAGTTCAGCCTTGCGGAGGGTTTATTCAATCTGCTGCCGTTCAGTTTTCTTGACGGAGGTGCACTGATAGAGCAGTACATAACCGGAACTGTTCACGAGCGTGAGCTGCGGACTGTGATGCGGATATTGCAGGCAGTCACGGTTGCGGCTGCGGTATATATGTGCATCGGGGCGTGAAAAAGGTCCGGAGAGTATCCGGACCTGCGTATTACAGTGTTATATCGTCAAACTGCTTTGAACTGAGGATCATGGCCTTATCCGGGAACAGCTCGCTGCATATCCGAAGTTCAAGGTCCTGACGGTGAGCGAAATGCCTGATGAGGTCGTCCTCACCGCTGAGACCGTTTGCCTTTGCGTAAGGAGAGTCGTTGAAGAATCCACACATCATCGGGAACCATAGCTCATTGCCATTCTCGTCGGAGCGCTCCTTCCTGATAACGCTGAGATTACCGGCAATATCATCGGAACGGATATAGATTATCCGGAAGTCCTGATGCTCCAGAGCATCGCGTACTGAACGGTAAAACTGCATTATTTCGTCATCGGACAGACTGCGGAAGAGTATCATATCCTCGATTATATTCTGGAACAGTGAGCACTCAAAGACCATATTATCGCCCGTCCACCTGCTGTAGCGGCGGAGGACTATTTCCCGGAACTCGTCCAGAGGCTTGCGTCCGTTGTATATCTCATACTGTTCGAGGGTCTGGTAGAAGTCAGGTATATCGGTCTGTACCTGCGTATAGCTGATTATTCTTCTGTCATCTTCGGAGACGGTCTTAGCTTCAATGGAGCGGCGTATCGGTGCAAAACGGCGGAGAATGCTGCTGTACTCTTCCTCAGTCGTGTATGCACACCATGCCAGCTCTACGGGAGAATAGTCGCCTTCGTGTATGGGAGTGAGCGAGTCGTATTTTTCGGTTATCTTCCTGAGCGCAGTCGATTTGCCGCTGCCCTGGAGACCTTCAATAAAGTAGTTCATTGTGATTCTCCTGATAAAACATCATCTCTTGCGTAAGCAGGAGATGATGTGCAATACTAAGCGATGTTTTCCCGGACAGGCATCTCTACAGTGCTGTACAGGAAGTTCTTTTCAAAATCCGCAATAGGCATTGGCTTGGCAAAGAAGTAGCCCTGATACATATCACAGCCTAAAGCTGACAGGAACTCCACCTGTTCGATGTATTCAACACCCTCGGTAATGATCTCCATATCCAGTTTCTTGGCAAGCTCAATGATGGATTCCATGATGTTCTTGCTGCGGTCGGTATGTTCGGTATCTGTGAGGAATCCCATATCCAGCTTGAGAACATCAGCGGTAATATCCTTCAGGGTATTTAGTGAGGAATAGCCGCTGCCGAAGTCGTCGATCTCCACCATGAATCCGGAGGAGCGCAGCCTTTCAATGAGCGGTATCTGCGAATGCGGATCGTTCATTACGGCTGTTTCTGTGATCTCAAGATGCAGCGTATGCGGTGGTATCTTATACTTCTTCACGAGAGATGTGATGACCGCATATACATCGATAAGGTAGAAATCTTTCTTGGAAATATTCACGGAGAGGTAAGCGTCCTTCATACCGGAATCGTGCCATTTTCTGAGCTGGCGGCAGGCTATCTCCCACATATATGAGTCGAGCCTGCTGATAAGACCGGTCTGTTCAAAGGTAGCTATGAACTCACCGGGAGATATGGTGGTCTTATCCGGACGCACCCATCTTACCAGTACCTCACCGCCGCGGATATGGCCGTCCGCGGTTACCTGCGGCTGGACAAATGCTTTGAATTCACCGGTTTTTAGTGCGCGTTCAAACTGACTGATGACCTTCTGGCGGCTCATTACCTTTTCGCGGAGGCTGTTATCGTAATAAGCCACGACGTTCTGGTAGCTGTCCTTGATGGTCATGATAGCGAGGTTTGCTCTGTCACACATTACCGATACCGGTATAGAACGGTCAGTGACCGGATATACGCCGATATGTACGTGGACCTTGAACGGACCGCTTGAAAGGAATGATGTGACCTTTGAGTACTGCCTTAGAATATAGGATTCGTTGAAGT
>CADBNS010000160.1 GCA_902796065.1 Ruminococcus flavefaciens | reverse complement strand
TGCGTTGGAGTATCCAAGCGCCTTGAATACTCCTATCTGTGTGCGCTGCTCTTCTACCATGCGGCTCATCGTCGTCATGCAGACAAGCGCTGCAACTAATATGAAGAATATCGGGAATACCCTCGCCACTTGTCCCACTATCTCTGAATCGCTCTCAAAACACGCATATCCTATGTTGGTGCTGCGGGTCAGGACGTATGTGTCCGGCTTTTTCAGCTCCGATATGTCGCTCTCTGCATCGGATATTTCCTTCTCTGCATCTGCTATCTTTTCGTCAAATTCCTTCTTGCCGCTGTTGTATTCTTCAAGTCCGCTGTCGTATTCCTGCTTGCCTTCATTGTACTTCTTGAGTCCCTTTTCATACTCTGCTTTACCGCTGGCAAGCTCCTTGACGCCTTGCTCGTATTTCGCCTTTCCTGACGCGTACTCCGCCGCTGAACGCTCATATTCCCTGACGCCGGCTTCATACTTCGCTTTTCCTGCTTCGTATTCTGCCCGTCCGCTGACAAGCTCACTGCGCTTGGCTTCAAGCTCTGCCTGCTTCGCGTCAAGCTCCTGCCTTGCTGCATTCAGCTGCTCCCTGCCGGCTGTGAGCTGCGCCTGACCTGCCTGCACCTCCTGCTGCTGCTCCGGTGTGAGATATTCAAGTATCGCCATGCTCTCACTGAGCTCTGCTTCACGGGCATTCAGTGCGGACTCCTGCGCGCTGAGCTCAGCATATCCTGCATCTATCTGTGCCTGTCCGTCGTTAAGCTGGGATTCTCCTTCACTTAGCTTCTTTTCGGTCTCTTCAAGCTGCTTCCTTGCTTCATCAAGCTCCTTCTTCGCTTTGTCAAGTGCGGCTTGTCCGGTTTCAAGCTCCTTCTTCGACTTGTCAAGCTCCTTCTGTCCGCTTTCAAGATCCTTTTTGGTGTCGCTCAGCTTTTTCTCTGCTTCTGACAGCTCCTTACCGGAGTCGGTCAGCTTCGCTTTAGCTTCATCAAGCTCCTTCTGACCGTCGCTGCGCTTGTCCTCCAGCTCGTCCCTGCCGTCTTGCAGCTCCGACTGCGCATCGTCATACATCCGCTGATAACGGCTGTCCGCTTCTCTCTGCGCCGCTTTTTCCATACTGTCGGTCAGTCCGTCTATGTAGTCGTCGTATTCGTCGGAGTATATCTTGTAGTCCGTGTTCGTTTTGATGTATATATCAGTGTAGTAGTCGGTGTCAAATGCTTCCGGCAGTATGTACACGAATCCGGACAGACTTCCGCTGCCAAGTGAGGTCGTGCCGCGCTCGAAATTGATATAACTCACGCTCCGCGCCTTGCCTACGACTGTGAACTCCTTCGTGCGGAATGTGTCAAGGGTCTTTTCTTCGTTCTCTTCTGAAAGTATCAGCTTATCACCCGTTTTCAGCTTGCTGCTGATACCCGCATCGGCTATGCACTCACTGCTCGTCTCCGGAAGCCGTCCCTCAAGCAGTGTATATCTGTTCACGTTTTCCGGCAGACTGTATACCTTTATCGGCTCCTCTTTGTCTCCGCGTTTGAACAGCGCATCGATACTCTTCGAGCCCTCTGCATACCGTACCTCCGGCAGCTCCCCAAGTGCTTCGATATTACTCTCCTCCCAGCCTATGGTCGATATAAGCCGGTAATCGTATAACTGTCCGTCCTTTATGTAGCCGTCCATCATGCTCACCATTGCCGGTGTTGTTATCCTTACGCCAGAGAAAAAGCCCACTCCCAGCGCGATTATCGCCATTATTGCGAAGAACCTGCCGAATGTGCCCTTTATCTCACGCAGCGTCGTTTTCCTCATCGATGCTGCCATGTGCTCACCACTCTATCTCTGATACGTCAACTATATTTTCGTTCAGCTTAATACTGTCTATAGTTCCGCTTTTTACTGTGATTATCCTGTCTGCCATTGCCGATAATGCCTGATTGTGGGTGATGACTATCACCGTCATTCCCTTCTTCCGACAGGTGTCCTGAAGCAGCTTCAGTACCGCTTTTCCGGTGTTGTAATCCAGCGCTCCGGTCGGTTCGTCACACAGCAGCAGCTTCGGATTCTTCGCAAGTGCCCTCGCTATCGCTACCCGCTGCTGCTCTCCGCCGGATAACTGCGCCGGAAAATTTTTCATCCTGTCCTTTAATCCGACCTGTTCAAGTACCTCCGCCGAGTCCATCGGTTCACGGCATATCTGCGCTGCAAGTTCTACGTTTTCCAGCGCTGTAAGATTCTGCACAAGATTGTAGAACTGGAACACAAATCCTACGTCATACCTCCTGTATGCGGTCAGCTGTTTCTTGCTGAATCGGGATATTTCCTTTCCGTCAAGTACTACGCTGCCTTCAGATAATGTGTCCATTCCGCCCAGTATATTCAGTATCGTCGTCTTGCCTGCACCGGAGGCTCCTACGATCACGCAGAATTCGCCCTCCTCTATGTCAAATGTTGCATCACGCAGTGCGTGTATCTCTACTTCTCCTGTCCGGTATACCTTCTTTACATTTCTGAATTCAACATAACTCATTCTTTTCTCAGATCCTTTGCTTTTGAGGTGTAACTTATGCTTTTGCTCTCATTATACCACATTGCTCCGCCTCTTTCAACATCTGCGGTGATTATTTCATCAGAAAAGCGGACTGTGAATTGTTAGTTTCAGCTTTTCTTAATAATCGGCTGCTTAATGGGACGCCCTCTCTTGCAGGGCGTCCCCTCTCTGAAAACAGTCCGCCGGACTGTTTTCAGATTCACCCCTTGCGGAGCGCTTCTAAGGCATTTGCGGGACTCCGTCCCACACCCTGCCAGAGGCGCCGCCTCTGGACTCCGCTAAAGGGACAGCGTCCCTTTAGAATCCCAAACATGGGCGTATATGGCTTTTTTGAAACAGAAAGGCGGACTGTTTAGAGTCCGCCTTGTTTTCTCTTATGCTCCTGATGTTATATTTCCGGAGATCTCAAGTGTGCTTGTGCCTGGCTGTACTGACCATTCTCCTGTTATCGGATCCTGCGTGTAGACAGCCGCAGGTACTGTGATCTGTCCGGCGTTGGATACAAACTGTCCGGTGGTCTGGTCATAGGTGTAGTTTATGCCCGCTGTCCAGGGGGTTCCGTTGAATGTGGCTGTGATACCGGAAAGTATCGGGTCAAAATCATCGCGGAATACTATATCGTCTGCACTCTCTGCCGGTGTGCTGCCGTAGTTCTGGATGATGAAGGTGTAGGTCAGCCTTCCGTTCTCCGGTACTGTGGACGGTGACAGTGACTTGCTTATTGAAAGATCCGCTGCATTATAGGCTGCCACTGTGGCTGCGGCTGTGACCGGTGTGAATATGCCTGCGCCCGTTATTATGGCTGTGTTTGTCACTGTGCCGTCTGCTCCCAGCGGCGCGTAGCTGTTGGCACGGGCTGAATAGATTATCAGCGCATTTCCGCCTGCCGGTACCGTTATCCCGGTCATCACAAGGGGAGATGATGAGATAACTGCCGGTGATGCCTGCTGGACTCCGTTTACATAGTAATTCACTGATCCCTCTTCATATGTCAGCGGTATCAGCTGTGTCGGCGGCTCACCGTACTCATATGCGCCAAGATCATCTGTTATCGTCAGTCCCGTGTAGTCCTCTGTGCCTGCGTTTACTATGCTTATCACGTATACCGTGTCACGATCGGGGGAGTAGGTGTCGATCACAGCATCCTTTGCTGCGGATAATACCTCTATGATCTCTCCGGTGGTTATATTTGATGCAGTTACGTTTCCATTGTATGAAAGCGTTGCCTGATTATAGAATACTGCCATTTGATTTCCTCCTTTCAGGGGAGCCTGCTGCTCCCTTTTTATTGTATGCCTCCGGAGAAATACGTGTGAATGTATGAAAAAACAGACCCAATATGGCGAATGCTCATATAGAAGTTTTGCCCCTGAGTGTTACAAAGCTCTCAGGGGCATTGCGTTTATTCGGTTACTATTGCTCTGTTAAGTCAATTGAAAAGCCATAGTACTTCTGACCTTGCATCAGAAATACTATGGCTCTGATTCTCTTTTTGAGTACAGACCTAATGGAGTCCGTTTTGCTTTATTCTATTATGACTTTCTTCATTACCTGTGCTTCAAGTGGCTTGTCATTATAGTCTGTCGCGCATTCTGCTATCTCATCTACCACTTCTATGCCCTCTACTACCTTGCCGAATGCTGCATACTGTCCGTCAAGGTGCGGTGCATCCTCGTGCATGATGAAGAACTGTGATCCTGCTGAGTCCGGCATCATTGATCTTGCCATGGACAATACGCCTCTTGTGTGCTTCAGGTCGTTCTTTACGCCGTTTGCTGCGAATTCTCCCTTTATTGTCCAGCCCGGTCCACCTGTGCCTGTTCCGTTTGGACAGCCGCCCTGGATCATAAAGCCAGGAATTACTCTGTGGAATGTCAGTCCGTCATAAAAGCCGCTCTTTACCAGCTTCTCAAAGTTCTCACAGGAAATCGGCGCAATGTCGGGATACAGCTCCAGTTTTATCTTCTTTCCGTTTGCCATTTCGATTATTACCATTGTTTTACCTCCATTTATTAAACCGGTCCTCCGGTCAGTATACTACTACGTAAAAGTCCTCCGGCAGCGTTACCGGTACTGTTGAGATCGGCGCTTCTTCTGCTGCGCCTTCCTCCGGCTCAGGCGGCTTATTATTGCCCTTGCCTGACTTGCTGTGTGCAAATCCGTTGAGCCTGCTGTTGCTGCTGCCGTCATCATTGTTGTATTCATCAAGCAGTGAGCGCTCCTTTGTGGTTCCTTCCTCTTCCGGCGGAAGTGTTTCCGGTTCTGCAGTTGTCACCGGTATGGTTCCCACTACGTTGCCGACCAGGTCCGTTACGTCTATATGGTCCGGCTGCGTTTCGGGCTGTGTTGCTCCTTCCTGCGCAGCCGGTGCGTTGTCTGCCGGATTCGGTGCAGGTATGTTCTGCTGTGGCGGTTCATATTCCGTTGCTGCACTGGCTTTTGTTTTCTTCGAGTTTTGCTTGTTCGTTTCTGCTATGTTGTCCGAACAGCTCTTTCCTGCCATCATTACCAGTAATGCTGCTATGAATGCTGCTACTATGGCTATGCTTCTTCTGTTGTCCACATGATCCTCCTTACAGTCCTGACCCGGTTTGCTCTCTTTTCAGTACATCTCTATTATACATTTACTGCGCCCGATTGTCAAGCTGTTTTGATCAGCTTCACATCATAAAGGCTCAGCCTCAGACTGTCTGTGCCGCCCATATTCAGCACAAGGTCTGCCTCTGCTGTGTCTGATGCAGTGAATTCTGCAGTGTACTGCGCTTTGCTGCCGGTGCCGGTTATGGTGTCCTTGTGGAATACGACGGCTCCGTCTGCGTC
>CADBNS010000159.1 GCA_902796065.1 Ruminococcus flavefaciens | reverse complement strand
TCAAGGCAAAGGTCAAGGAGAAGATGGAGCTCTTCGGAAGCGTAAACAAGGCTTGAGTTCCCGATTGATATAAAGTACATAGTCTGCGGCTGTACCCACGGCCGCAGATTTTTTCTTTGCATGACCCCTTTATGCACTTGACTTTTGAGGCAGAATGGTTTATAATTATATGTATGTTATCAATCCATGATTAAGGAGTTGTTATTTATGGCTAAGCAGATGTCAAGAACAAGCTATGAAAAGCTTGTTGCAGAGCTTGATGACCTTAAGATCAATAAACGAAGAGAGGTCGCTGAACGTCTTAAAGTTGCACGTTCATACGGAGACCTTTCAGAAAACGCTGAGTACGATGAAGCTAAAAACGAACAGGCTATCCTGGAGGCTCAGATCGCAGAACTTCAGTACACTATCGACAATGCAGAGATCATTGAGGATTCAAATATCTCAGTTGATGAGATCGGTATGAGTTCAAGGATCAAGATCAGACGTGTAGGCTCAGACAAGATAGAGACATTCACTATCGTAGGTACGAATCACGTTGACGTAAAGAACGGAATGATATCTGACGAGTCACCGATCGGAAAAGCAGCCATGAAGAAGAAGGTCGGCGATAAGTTCATCGTAGACGCACCTGTTGGCGAACTTGAGTTTGAGGTGCTTGACATATCCAAGTAAGAATGACTATGGCGGACTGAATGTCCGCCTTTGTTTTAGGAGAAACTATGAAGAACAAGGATAATAATAAGGATACTACTCAGAGTAATGATAAGGTACACATAACAGGCAGCGTCTTCAGCAACAGGAAGGAAGCCGAAAGGAAGCGCAGCGAAGCTGAAAAAGCGAGAGAAGCAGAGTACGAAAAGGAAATGGAACTGCGCAGGCGTCAGCGTGAGGAAGAGCATGACAAGCGCCTCATGGAGGAAAGGCGCGAGCTGCTGCGGCTGAAACAGGGACTTATAGACGAAAGCGAATCGACTATCCACGAAGAGAAGGAAGAGCAGATCGAACTGACATTTGCTCAGAAAATAGGCAATTTTTTCTATCACAATGCATGGTGGCTGGGATTTGCCGTTATAGGAGTGATCTTTGTATCATGGTTCACCATAAGCATGATACTCAAACCCCGTCCGGACGTCAGTGTAATGATAATCGGCACCAACTACGAATTCGGAGAGAATTCGCAGCTTGATGAGTATATCGCCGGATTCTCCGAAGATTACAACGGCAACGGCAAGATACTGGCATCGGTATACTATCTCCCCTACTCCGACAACAACACCAGCAACTACGCCGGGGCTGTAGATACCCGTCTCAGCGCACTGATGCAGTCTGACGATGCAATGATCGTATTCGGCAACGACGATATAATCAGTGCTCTTACACCGGAGGACGTATTCGCAGATCTGTCGGAGCTGTATCCGGACAATCCCCATATTAATAAGTACGCATTCATGCTGAAAGGAACAGATTTTGCAGAGAAGGTAGGGCTATCCCCTTCTGACATCACTGACGACTGGTTCGTAGCCATACGCCAGCCTCACCGTCTGATGTATACAAGCAAGGAAGAGATGCAGGAGAAGTTCGACAGAGACATGGTGATACTTGACAGGATAATCAAAGATCTGACATAAAAAAATAGCGGCTGACAGATGATACACTGTCAGCCGTTTTTCTGGTTCAGGACCAGTCTTATTCAAAAGAATCCAGATCAATGCCGGCGAGAAGCTCTTTAAGGTTAGCAAGCTCATCAGCAGTAAGAGTAACGCCCTTGCCCATTCTTGAGTGATCCGGTGCCCACTCACGAATATCGTACTTAGCTTCATGTTCGTTCCAGCTTACCATATTGAGCTCTTTCTTCCAGCCCTTGGCATTTTCACCGAGAACACCGATCTCCTCAGTGATCTCATATTTAAGTTCAGCCATGTTTTCGCTCCCTTCGTTTTCTTTATATTACCGAAGCGCAAAGCTCCATGTTATATTTTATCATAAATAACGGAATTTGTCCAGAGTATAAACGTAAATTTTTTGTTATCAAAGCTTCAGCTGATTGGTATCGCCCAGTTCCTTTGCAGGCTTTCCGGCAGCGGGAACTGACTTGGTACGGTATTTCTCATACATCACGATAGTTTCAGCAGTTACCACATCCGCAGAAGCCAGAACAGCATTTTTCCTGAGGTTAATGACCTGAACGCCCTGAGAATCGCGGGTAGTCTTGGGCAGGATCATGCCGGTATTGAACATAAGGGCATGACCGCCGGAGGTACGGAGGATAATATCGGTATCCTCGGCAGTAAAAATAGCAGCGACCAGCGGAGATTTCTCAGAATACGCCTTAGAGAGCTTCTTTCTGTTAGTCTTGGTCTCGTAAGCGTTCATAGGTATCTTAGCAGCCTTACCGTTTTCAAACAGGAAGATCATATAACCGCTGTAGTCGGTAGTAGGCACCATAGTTCTTACAGATTCGCCCTCATCGAAGCTGAGCTTAGCCGGAATATAGTCGCCCATGACGCTTGCCTTTGAGTCATCGAAAGCGCTTACGCGGGTCTTGTAAGCCTGAGCCTTATCGGAGAAGAACACGAGCTCAGTCTTATTGGTAGACTCGAAGGTCTGCATGATGTAGTCGCCTTCCTTTAGCTTCTGCTCACCGCTCATACGGAGAGACTGCGGAGTTATCTTCTTGAAGTAGCCGCTGGCAGAGATGAAGAGGTTGACAGGGTAATCGGGAGTATCATCGGTCTCGTCCTCGTCCTCCACATCGGTCTGGTAGTAGAACATAGTCTTACGCGGCTGAGCGTAGTTTTTGATGACATCTTTCAGCTCATTGACGATTATCCTGCGAATTTTCTTCTTATCGCGGAGTATCTCCTCCATCTCCTCAATATCCTTGCGCAGCTGATCGACCTCCTCCACACGGCGGAGGATATACTGCTTATTGATATTGCGGAGCTTGATCTCAGCCACATACTCAGCCTGTACCTCATCGATACCGAAGCCAATCATGAGGTTCGGGACAACATCTGCTTCATTCTCTGTCTCTCTGATGATACGGATAGCCTTGTCGATGTCAAGGAGAATCTTGGAGAGAGCTTCAAGGAGGTGAAGTTTTTCCTTTTTCTTCTGGAGATCAAAGTAAGTGCGTCTCTGAATGCACTCCTCGCGGAAAGCGGTCCATTCGGTAAGTATCTCACGGACGCCCATTACCTTAGGGGTACCGGCGATGAGAATATTGAAGTTACAGGGATAGCTGTCCTGAAGCGGAGTGAGCCTGTAGAGCTTCTGCATGAGCTTATCGGGATCAGTACCGCGTTTAAGGTCGATAGCGATCTTCAGACCGTCGATGTCGGTCTCATCGCGGATATAGGACACCTCACGGATCTTACCCTGCTTTACGAGATCGATGATCTTATCGATAATAGCCTCGACGGTGGTAGTGTAAGGAATCTGAGTGATCTCCAGGCAGTTTGCAGCCTTATCGTAGCTGTACTTAGAGCGCACCTTTATGCTTCCTCTGCCGGTCTCATAGACCTTATTGAGTTCAGCCTCATCATAGAGCATAAGGCCGCCGCCGGGGAAATCAGGACCTTTGAGGGTACTGAGAATATCATGATCGGGGTCCTTCATGAGGGCGATAGTAGTCTCGCAGACCTCCTCAAGGTTGAAGGGACACACATTGCTTGCCATAGAGACGGCGATACCGGTATTTGAGTTGACAAGAACAGTGGGGAACGTAGCAGGAAGCAGAGTAGGCTCCTGCATGGTATTATCGTAGTTGGGGACAAAATCGACGGTATCCCTGTCAATATCGCGGAACAGCTCATTGCATATCTTCTCCAGCTTGACCTCGGTATAACGGGGAGCAGCGAAGTGCATCTTGCTGGAGTACTGCTTGCCGAAGTTGCCCTTACTGTCAACATAGGGGTGGAGCAGCGCCTCATTGCCTCGTGTCATACGGACGAGGGTCTCATAGATAGCCTGATCGCCGTGAGGGTTGAGCTTCATGGTCTCACCGACCACATTAGCAGACTTTGAGCGTTCCTTATCGGGGCTCAGCAGACCTCTTTTATACATCATATAGAGGAGCTTTCTGTGAGAAGGTTTAAATCCGTCGATCTCAGGAAGAGCTCTTGAGATGATAACGCTCATAGCGTAAGGCATATAATTTTTCTTGAGGGTGTCGGCGATCTTTTCGCTGACGATACTGCCTGAGCCTTCGATATAAGCCTCATGCTTGAAGGCAGGCTTTTTCTTTGGAGTTTCCTTTTTCTTAGGCATTTATCTTGATTCTCCTTTATAGTCTGAATACTGAACAGCGATCCTGTTTTCTGGATGTGGGTCGAACAGATACAGTGTCAGTATAAAAATATATTCCAGAGGCTTCATAGCGAGATAGACGAGATCCGCTCTCAGCCTTGTAGTTATCAGTTCAGAGACCGGGAAGCCGTACTTGTCATAGAATCCGCGTACAGCCCTATGGAAACGTGGAGCCCGTTCCATAATGAGGTCCTCAAATGCATTTGAAGCAAGCAGCTGACGGTTGCAGACGATGACCGCACCTCTGCGCCTGCCGTATCTCACAGGTTTAACGATCTTCTCGTGACCTCCGGCAGCGACAGTACAGAGGTAATGTCCCTGATACTCCACAGGCGGCGGCGGGATCTGCTGAGAGAAGGTCCAGTCAGCAGTATCAGTGAAAGCCTTGATGATGCCGTCGGGACCCTGTCCCAGAAAAATGAACAGCATCAGCAGCAAAAAAGCAGCCGGGAATATCATAATAAAATGCAGCATAGTCAGATGAGCAGCAGACGTCATTTTATCCTCAATTTTCTGAGCAGCATCGAAGCGATACTGAGTCATATGCTCATTATTGTAGTCAAGGTGAGCGATGATGTACTGTCGTGTAAGTCTGACTATTATCATAATAATGTTGACAAGATAGATGACCAACGGCAGAACGGTCCAATGCATATTACCCGCGATCTGAGCAATAAAGAAAGTGAAAGCGACCTCACCGATAACAGCGAATCCGAACAGCAGAGCTTCCGGCAGAGGCGGGAGCTTATCAGACGGGACCCATATCAGTAAGAGCAGAGCGACCACAGCAGCTAAAAAAGCGATATACACCGACTGCTCAGACTCAGTATGCAGGAATGCGTGATAATACCCGATATAAGCCGGCTGGTCGTAGTCAATGGTCAGAACTCTGCCTGAGGTGATAATACCAATGTAAGCGGCGCAGCAAAAAGCACCGAAGAGAATGATAACAGTATCATTTCTGCGGGAAGAGACCTTATCGCTCAGCAGCCGCCTCAGCCTACCTATCTTTCTTTCCCGCAGACCGAAAGTAAAATCGACATTTCTGATGGTAAGGATAATGGGACAGCAGACAAAAATGAAAATGAACAATAATGAAACCAAATACTCCATGACAAAACCTCCTGTGTTATGGTATAGCTATAGTATAGCACAGGAATAATTATTTGTCAATATAAATTTATCGTTTTTCAATATTTATTTTCTGATTTTCAATTTTTTGGTCATCATATCGTAGCACAGCTTATCGCCGCCGTCAGTGTCAATTATGAAGTAGCCTTCCTCGGAATAGCCGCGTTTCTGATAGATCATTTTAGCCGGAAGCGAAGCACTGAGGGTTATCGCATCGTAGTTCTCAGCGATAATACTCTCGGCATGATCCAGCAGCATACGTCCCAGACCGTTACCCTGATATTCCGGCAGAACGAACAGCCGGTTTATCTCGTTATCGTTGACAGTGACCGTACCGGCACAAACGCCGTCATCAGCGGTGATGAGCCAGACATTGCCGTTATCAGTATCGCGGCAGATTTTTCCGATACTGTGGTGATTCAGGAAAAAATCGACAGCACCGGCAGGATAGTAATGAGGATAGACCGCGCGTATGGTACGCCGGGTAATATCCAGCACAGTCTCCGCATCGCCGGCAGCAGCTTTAAAAATCCTTGCCATATCAGCTAATATCCGCCAGTTCCAGATAATCCGCGCCGTACTCAGAGATATAATCCTTACGGCCCTGAAGATCGTCACCGAGGAGCATCTCGAAGATCTCAGCGGATTCGGTAATATCCTCCGCAGTGACCTTGATAAGGCGGCGGGTATCAGGATTCATAGTAGTAAGGCTCATCATATCCGGCTCGTTTTCACCGAGACCTTTTGAGCGCTGTATGGTATGTTTTTTATCGCCGATCTCATCGAGTATCCTCTGCTTTTCCTGTTCGGTGTAAGCGAAGTAGGTCTTTTCCTTGGTATTGATCTCAAAGAGCGGAGACTCAGCGATATACACATAGCCCTCACTGATAAGGGTAGGAGTGAGCCTGTAGAGCATAGTAAGGATAAGGGTACGAATCTGGAAGCCGTCCACATCGGCATCGGTACAGATGACTATCTTGCTCCAGCGGAAGTTATCGATATTGAAGGTAGAGAGTTCCTTATTAGCCTTTGAAGTGACCTCAACGCCGCAGCCCAGCACCTTCAGCAGATCGGTAATGATCTCACTTTTGAATATTTTAGTGTAGTCAGCTTTAAGGCAGTTGAGAATTTTACCGCGGACAGGGATAACAGCCTGGAATTCGGCATCACGGGCGAGTTTTACAGAACCGAGAGCCGAGTCACCCTCCACGATGTAGAGCTCACGGCGAGTGACGTCCTTAGTACGGCAGTCAACGAACTTTTCGACCATATTCGCAAGGTCGATAGTACCGGAGAGCTTCTTTTTCATATTAAGGCGAGTACGCTCAGCATTTTCGCGGCTTCTCTTATTGAGGAGCACCTGTTCCGAGATACGCTTTGCATCGTCGGGATTTTCGATGAAATAGACCTCCAGCTGATGCTTGAGGAACTCCGTCATTGCCTCATAGATGAACTTATTGGTAATAGCTTTTTTGGTCTGGTTCTCGTAAGAAGTCTGGGTGGAGAAAGATGAGGAGACGAGTATGAGGCATTCCTCAACGTCATTGAAAGTGATCTTAGCCTCATTCTTCTGGTACCCGTTAACGGACTTGATATACGAATCTATCTGTGAGACAAAAGCCTGTTTTACGGCACGTTCCGGAGAGCCGCCGTGTTCGAGGAAACTGGAGTTATGGTAGTATTCGATCTGCTTGACCTTATTGGAGAAAGCGAGAGCAACATCGAGCTTGACCTTATATTCCGGCTTATCCTCACGGTCCTTACCCTTTTTTTCGGCAGTCCAGTGCTGAACATTGGTCATAGCCTTATCCTCAGCGATCTCAGCAACGTAGTCGGTGATACCGTTTTCGTATAGGAACTCAGTTTCGTTAAAACCGCCGGCCTCATTCTGAGAGCGGAAAACGAAGAGGATATTAGGGTTGACCACAGCCTGACGCTTGAGAATATCGAAGAAGAAGTCATCGGAGATCTCAATATCGGTAAAGACCTCAAGGTCGGGACGCCAGCGTGTTCTGGTACCTGTCTGTCTGCGCTTGCAGGGTTCTTTTTTGAGACCTCCCACATTTTCGCCTTTTTCAAAGTGCAGCTCATACTTAAAGCCGTCACGGACGACCTCAACGTCCATGAATTCGGAAGAAAACTGAGTAGCACACAGACCCAGACCGTTCAGACCGAGGGAATACTCATAGGACTCCGCAGAATCGTCATACTTACCGCCTGCGTATAGTTCGCAGTAAACGAGTTCCCAGTTGAAGCGCTGCTCGTTGTTATTGAAATCGACGGGACATCCTCTGCCGAAGTCCTCGACCTCAATGACATTATCGCGGAAGTGGGTAACAATGATCTTATTGCCGTAGCCTTCACGCGCTTCGTCAATGGAGTTTGAAATGACCTCAAAAACGGAGTGTTCACAACCGTCAAGGCCATCGGAGCCAAAAATTACCGCCGGACGTTTCCTTACCTTATCAGCACCCTTGAGCATGGTAATACTGTCATTGCCGTAATCGTTTTTCTTTGCCATGTTTCTGAAAAGCGGCTCAGCTGCCGCTATCTCCTTTCTGAAAATAAAACTATCCTTACTATTTTAACATATATCAATGATTTTTGCAAGCACTAAAATTGATAATTTGTGTTTACAAACATTAACAGCCTGCGATAAAAAATAATTCAGAGTATTATCATAGTATTATCACAAATATGTATATAATAGAAAATAAGTATGGATAATACGCATACTGCGTTCTTATTGCTCTGCCGACGATCAATAATAATATCCGGCAGCGAAAGCCGTACAGAATGACTAAGTAACCGGTTTCGTGAGCAGTATGATAAGAGAAAGAGAGGCAGGAATCATGCCAGACAATTACAGTGAATATACAGAGCGTCCGACAGCGTCATACGAAGATACTCCGGAGAAGAAGCCGCCAAAGAGACATATTGGTCTGAAAACGGCAGCGTGGCTGCTTGTACTGGGTATAATCGGCGGAGGAGCATTTCAGATATACAGGGTATTCAGAGATGCAGAGAACAAATTTGAATACGTGGATATAAGTGAAGAAAATCAGGCAGACAAGCCCCACCGGACGGTCAACGCCGATGTCAGGATAGATGGCGAACCTCGCAGCGGAAGCAATTCAGCACTTCCGGGACTGTTCTCCATAGCTGCGCGGAAAGACGCGATGTATCTGCCGGATATAGTAGACAAGATAATGCCGTCAGTAGTAGGAGTTTCCTCCACATTTGACGTAGTCACCAACGTAACCAGCTGGAGCTTTTTCGGACTTCAGCAGGGCACAGAGCACAAGGAGTATCGTGCGACCGGAACAGGCATCATCATGAAGGAAGACGGCTACATCGTGACCAATGCCCACGTAGTATATACCGATGAGTATGATGCAGGAAAAGCCACAGATGTAGCCGTACTGCTCAACGATGAGACCCGTTATGATGCAAAGATAATCGCATTTGACAAGGAAACTGATCTGGCAATACTGAAAATAGACGCATCAGGACTTACACCTGCAGAATTCGGCGACAGCAACGACCTTCGTGTGGGAGAGCTGGTCATCGCAGTAGGAAATCCGCTTGGATTTGAGCTGTTCGGCTCAGTGACCAGCGGAATAGTATCAGCGCTCAACCGTGAGATAACGGTTAACGAGAAATCAATGGCACTGATACAGACAGATGCAGCCATAAACAACGGCAACTCCGGCGGTCCCCTGCTCAACAGCTGTGGACAGGTCATAGGCATAAATTCAGCGAAAATGGGTTCAAGCTATGGACAGAGCAATGTTGAGGGCCTTGGCTTTGCGATACCCATAAGTGATGCCAAGCTGATAATCGACGACCTCATTAAAAACGGCTATGTTACAGGCCGTCCCAAGCTGGGATTCTCCTCATACGATATTTCCGAGCTGCGCGCATTGTACACCGGCTATCCCATGGGAGTGTGCGTATACGATGTAGAAAAAGGCGGAGCTGCGGACCTTGCCGGTATCCGTACCAATGACATCATCATTGCCATTGACGGACAGCCGATAACTACAGCAAAGGAAATGAACAAAATAAAGGACAGTCACAATGCCGGTGACACCATAAGCATAACGGTATTCCGCGGCGGAGAGGACTTACAGCTCCAGATAACGCTTCAGGAGTCCAAAGGCATTGACGACAATCAGTATATCAGCGGCAGCGCCGATTACAGCTGATATAAAACAGACCCCGACAGAATAGGATATATGGAAATGCCCCGAACCGCTCAGAATGAAGCGTTTCGGGGCATTTCCATATGATATGACTGTCAGCATGAGACAGGATATGTCAAGCGGACTGTATGTGGTTTTTCTTCCATTTTATCCAATAAATCGTTACGATTATAAAGGACAGCAATTGAGCGATCATGACACGCATGATCATCAGTTCATCTGTTCCGCTGCCTGTGGTGATATGCAGCAGATTAGTGGCAATGCAGTTATTGCAGAAATGGTCAGCCATTCCCATGTATAAGCTGCCCGTGATCTGATACAGCATAGCCCATTTGATACCCATGATACCGGCAAGAATAATATACCCAAAGCTCAACCCGACAAATCCGGCAGGATCAAGATCACCGTCGATGAGATTATGCAGAGGGGTAACAATATGCCAGATACCGAACAGCTTGTTGATGAAATTCTCCCCAAAGACAGTTTCGTCCATTCTCAGTATTATCGCTTCAAAGGCATGAACAGCGATGAGGATCACAAAGATCACGACAGAGCATTTCACAGTGTTTTTCATAATAAATTCACGCATATAGATCTCCCGGTCATAAAGTTTAAGAACCTGTCCACATAGGGATTCATGCACGTCTTTTCGTCAAATTTTGCCGGTGACTGCGTTAAAAATCCTTGAAGGGCGAC